>CANIXM010000048.1 GCA_947471245.1 Paludibacteraceae bacterium
AATAATCTTTTGTGCCTTTTGTGGTTTAATTTCCCAATAAAAGACAGCAAATAATTAGAACGCAAAATACGCAAACAACACAAACACACGCTGACTCAAAACCAAATCGCTCGCAAATTGGCTATTGCCAAAGCCTCCGATTTATCGGAGGCTACTATGTGTCCTTATATTAAACTATTGTACCTATGTGGTTTGAGTTTTATATTCAAATAATCTTTTGTGCCTTTTGTGGTTAAATTGCCCAATAATAGACAGCAAATAATTAGAACGCAAAATACGCAAACAACACAAATAGACCCTGATTAATAACCACAAAGCTCGAAAATTGGCTATTGTCAAAGCCTCCGAAAATCGGAGGCTACTATGTGTTCTTATATTAAACTATTGTACCTATGTGGTTTGGGTTCTACATTCAGATAAGCTTTTGTGCCTTTTGTGGTTTAAATACCCTGTAAACGACACCAATACATGCTGACTTACAGGCACTTAATTACTTACAGGAATTCTGAGTTTTATCACGTAGTTCCGACCTGGATTGTAGCGGTTTACCTCTTTCAGCGTAGATAAATGGTCTATGTATTTGGTGTCAAATAGGTTGGTGATGGCAAACGAAAGTTCCATTCGCTGCTTGAACACATTGCATTGGAAGCCTGCGTTCAGATCCAACAAAGTATAGCCTTTGGTTGCAGTTTCATCGGGTGCCACCCTGTTTTGGTTCAATGCCGTTTGGGTCGCTACTGATAGATAGGGTTCGTGCAGCATGCCAGCCTTTGGAAACTCCAGCCTCAACTCATTTCTCCACTTGTGAGCTGGGATAAAGGGAAGATAGTCCCCATTGGCTTGCTTGGCTATCACCATCGAAAAGGTGGTGACTAGGTGCATCCACTGTATTTGCTCGGGATGCAGGTGTGCTCCTAGCTCAGTTCCGTACAATTTGGAATCGGCTTGACTGTACTGATAGATATGAATATTGTCTGCCGTATAATTGGCTGTGGGCGCAAGAAAGATATAATTATGTATCGAGTTATAAAATCCAGCCCAGTCCACAGACAGATTGTCCTTGTGATAGTGAAAACTGATGTCGCCTTCCAGTGAGTTTTCGGGTCGGAGGTTGGCGTCACCTTTTTCGAAACGGAGTTCGTGTTGTCCGTTAGATGTCAGCTCAGCAAGATTGGGCGTTCGGTAAGCCGTGGCTACATTGGCTCTTAATATCAAGTCGTCATCATAGTGATAGGTAGCGCCCAGCGACCCACTGAAACTACCGTACGATTTATTGACTGAAGGTCTGTAACCCACAGAGTCAGCCGTTCCAATTTGTGCCGTACCGATGGATTTAAAATCATACCTTAGCCCTGTCTGAAGCTTTAATTTATCCATAAAGCTGTGCTGAAAAAGTCCTAATATTGCATGATTGTAGATCTTGGCATCGGGCAAAAGTACAGTGGGTCGGTGATTCTGATTTTGGTTATTTTGCGCATAACCCTGTACGCCTATCACATACTCATTACTTCCGGAAGCGGGTAGATGCAGTTTTGATTCATAGCTAAGCGTAGAAAGTGCCATTTCTATTTCAGTCACTCCAGGCGTAGCGATGTGCGCCAGTGAAGTGCGCTGAAATGCACCATTAACTTCCATACTGTAGCCTCTAGGCAAATAAATTTTGTTTTGAACACTAGCGAGATGCGTATCAAACTGCTGAAACCACATGGTCAACTCCCGTCCACGTAAAGGGGTGGCATCAATAGCCTCCTGCTCCGCAAGTCCTAACTTTTGCTGATTATAATCATAAAAAAATCGGTAAGAACCCGTACTGTCGGTATAACCAATATCGGTTTTAAAAGAAATATCAGAGAATCGCGAATTGGGCAGAAACGTGCCTCCACCCTCCAGGTAGTCGGCGTGTGATTTTTGTCCCACGTGCAATCCTCCAAACAGGCTTTTGCCAGTCATTTTCAATCCCAAGTCATTGACCACACCCAGCGAATTGGAAAAAAGCTGGCTGTTCCACTCCGCTTGCATTTTACCCGCAGGAGCTGGTTTTTCTCTGATAAAATTGACCACGCCACCTATCGCATCTGAGCCATAGAGCAAGGATGCAGGTCCTTTGATTACTTCAACATTGTCCAGCCCAAACTCGTCAATGCCCAGCGGATGGTGGTCGGAATACTGATAGTTCTCAAACCTCACTCCATTATTCAGTACCAATATGTCTTGCATAGAAAGTCCACGTATCACTGGCTTAGACACTCCCGACCCTTTGGAAATCATATCTACACCCGGCACTCGGGTCAAACTCTCACAAAAATTGGGCGACAAGCCCACGGTCTGAGGATTCAATTTGAGAATATCAATCTTCACAGCATTCTCATGCTGAGTGGAATTATAACCACCCGTCACCACTATCTCCTCTGCTTCGATACTGGTAGGGGACATTACCACATTCAACTCTACAGCAGCATTGTTTAATACCACCGACTTTACCACATGAGCATAACCCACACGTGAAAACTGAACCTTGATGGCTCCGTTTGGCAACAACCGTATCTCATAATTACCCGCAGAATCTACCACCACCGATCGGTGTACATCCAACACATATACGCTCGTACCACCCAACGCCTCTCCTGCTTCACCTGTCACCCTACCCCTCAGCACATTCAGCCCAAAAGCATTGATATAAATCAGGCAGGAAAAAAGTATCAATTTAGTTTTCATGTTTTCCCAAAACAAATTTTTCACAGCTTCCGCAACAGCCCTTAATCACTACGTCACACTCATTTTTGGAGTAACCCTGTGGAAGCACGTACAACATGATTTTTACCTCTTCCATGCACATCACTTTACTGCATGTCTTACAGTAGAAGTGAACGTGATCCACTTCATGAACATGCTCATCCGTACAATTATTCAAGGCATACTTCACTAGCGTATTGTCTATCACAATTTTATGTATCATCCCCACCTCAATCAATGAATGCATACTTCTATAAAAAGTAATACGATCATACAAATCTCCTATAGCCTGTTTTATTTCTGACTCAGACTGGGGTATTTTGCTGTTATTTAACACATTAAGTATTGCTACTCTAGGGGCTGTTTTCTTTAGCTGATGTGATTTCAACAATTCTATTACATTCATGCATTATAGTTCAAATGAAACAATGTTGCAAATATAACCATTCTACATGTTTTATTGTTCACTATATCATAAATAATACTTAATTTTCAAAAAAACATAACAAAAAGCTCCTACAATACCTTTAGAATTGAAATTAAAAATATAACTTTGGGTAGGTAATTAATTCAAATCATCACTAATTAAAAATTAACGAATGGGGACAAAAAAGAATTTTGTGCTAGACACCAATGTAATTTTACACGATTACAAATGCATTCACAAGTTTGAAGAAAACGACATTTACATTCCGATTGTAGTCCTCGAAGAGCTTGATCATTTCAAAAAAGGTAACGAACAAATTAATTTTAATGCTCGAGAATTTGCACGTGAGCTTGACCTAATTGCTGACAATAAGCTGTTTGCCAAAGGGGCAGATTTAGGACCTGGTAAAGGGAAACTCATAATTTTGACTGGGGGTGACTATCCGGAAGTGATTGCAAAATCTTTTGTGGACAAAACACCAGATCATCGAATTCTGGCTGCCACCTACACACTTAGAGACCTAAAAAAATCATCGAAAACCATCCTTGTTAGCAAAGACATTAACCTAAGGATGAAGGCTTTGTCGCTGGGACTGGATGCAGAGGACTACATCAACGATAAGGTTACAGACATTAATGTATTTTCAAAAAATCATGAGGTGTATGAAAATATTGCACCAGAAATCATTGACAAACTGTATCATGGACATGGAAGCATACCAGTCGAAGAGCTTGAATTCCATGCTGATATTGAGCCACAGTCTTGTTTCATTTTGAAAAGTACCCGATCAAGCGTGTTGGCTCGTTACATTCCTGATGAGGGAATTGTGAAACGTGTAGAGAAAGAACGTTGTTTTGGGATAGAACCACGAAATGCAGAGCAGACTTTTGCCATGAATGTGCTACTGGACGAGAACGTAAAACTGGTCGCTATAACTGGAAAATCGGGAACTGGTAAAACACTGCTTGCATTGGCTGCTGCACTTCAAAAAAACGAATCGTATAAACAAATTCTAATGGCTCGTCCCATCGTTGCTTTGGGTAATAAGGATTTAGGATTTTTACCGGGCGATGAAAAGCAAAAAATAGGACCCTATATGCAACCTTTGTTTGACAACCTGAATGTTATCAAGCACAATTTCTCCTACCAAGGAAAAGAAATCAGAACTATAGAAGAACTTCAACGCAACAATCAATTAGTGATTGAAGCATTGGCATACATCAGAGGTCGCAGTTTGAGTGAAACCTTTTTCATTGTTGACGAAGCTCAAAACCTGACACCCCATGAAATTAAAACCATTATCACACGTGCAGGAGAAGGAACTAAAATTGTTTTCACAGGTGACGTAGAGCAGATAGATTCACCTTACTTGGACATGCTGTCCAACGGGCTTGTGTATACTATAGACAGAATGCGCGGTCAGAACATCTTTGCGCACATCAATCTGCTGAAAGGTGAGCGGAGCCAACTTTCAGAACTTGCAAGCAACCTGCTGTAATTTGGTTTTACAAGAAAAATCTTAAGAATCGCAAAACATTATGATATTCCTAATTGAAAAGCCCTCAGTTCACTGGGGGCTTTTCAACTTTATTGAGACAAAACAAAAAAAAGTCACCCCAAAAGGGATGACTTTTTTAATATCTATTTGTATTTCAATTGATTAAGAACCCATTGATTCATATCTTGGCATGGTGCTACGTTTTACTTTTCCAGTCACTTTGCCTTGAATTAACACCCAAGCATCTTCATATTTCGAAGCAATTGTTTCTGCTTTTGAGCGAGCTTGTTGGTAAGCATTGTATGAAGCTACCACAACACGGTACAAACCTTGTTCGTTTACCACAACTTTTGCTTCTTTTACACCCTCTGCTTTTAGCGATTCTAACAAGGAGTTAGCATTTGACTTCACATTAAAGCTTCCTACCACCACATGAAACTTTTCACTCACTGAGCTGGTATTGTCGTCGGCCATATCTACATTTTCTGTACGAGCTTTAACACGT
The DNA here is from genome assembly GCA_947471245.1 of Paludibacteraceae bacterium. Lineage (GTDB taxonomy): Bacteria > Bacteroidota > Bacteroidia > Bacteroidales > Paludibacteraceae > Paludibacter. Next base: position 5,164 of record CANIXM010000048.1, read on the forward strand.
TTTTTAGTCACCACAGGCACTTGTTCAGCATCTAAGTTTGTAGTATCATCTTCATCAATATAAATCTTTCTTGCAGGTTTTTTAGCCACAACTGGTTTGGTAGCTGCAACTGGCTTTTTGCTTACCTGTTTTTTCACTTCAGTAGTAATCGATTCCTCAGGCGATGATTGCTCCTCTTCTACAAGTGTAACTCGTTTTATTGCAGGCTCTGCAGCTTTAGGGGTTGCTCCACCTATGCCTCCACTAGTACTAAAACGACCAGTAGGTTGTGCAAAACCATAATAAGAACTTGTCACTACTTTAGGTCGACCATTAGTATTTTTATTGCTGGCAGAAAGATTTTCTGCAACTTTTTGTTTAGATTTGCATGCCGAAACTACAAGCATTACCACACTAAGTGCAAGTAATAATCGAAAAAATTTACTCATATACTGCTGTTTTACGTTGTTTAGATAGGATTTCAAATGCAAAGATGAAAAGAAAATCGGTGCAAACCAAATATCCTGAATAATTTTTTTATTATTTGAAACAAAAATAAAACAAAACAGCATATTTCAATGTTTAGAAAATTGAAAACGCGCTCGAACTTTTTAATAACAACATATAAAAATAAAAATTATGAAATTTAGTTTACCCGAATTGCCTTATGCACATAATGCATTAGAGCCCATTATCAGCGAAAAAACAATCAGTTTTCACTATGGCAAACACCATCTGACTTATGTTAACAACCTCAATGCGATGGTAGAAGGTACAGAGTTTGAAACTTCTGATCTTGATACTATTGTAAAAAAATCAGATGGTCCGATTTTTAACAATGCAGCTCAAATCTGGAATCACAATTTCTATTTCCTATCGCTTACACCCACTAAAGGTTCTGTTCCTAGCCAAGAACTTGAGAAAGCAATTGTTTCTACTTTTGGGTCATTGGATGAGTTCAAATCTGAATTCAACAAAGCAGCCATTTCTGTATTTGGCGCAGGATGGGCGTGGCTTGTAAAAGATGCTGATGGAAAATTATCTATCGTAAAAGAAAGCAATGCTGGAAACCCTATTACTCGTGGCTTGACACCACTTTTGACTTTTGACGTATGGGAACATGCCTATTACATTGACTTCCAAAACCGTAGAGCTGATTATGTTGCTGCACTTTGGGATTTAGTAGATTGGAATGTGGTTTCTTCTCGTTACTAATTCACCTACTTGATTGATTTGTAGTAAATTAGATTTAAGTGTGGTGTTTTTTGCACATCACAACATCTATTTAGTAAGTATTTTATTAAAAAGGCCTGTTCATTTATCATAAAGGACAGGCTTTTTTGCGTTCTCACATCATGAAACTAGCTTGACACACCAAATGAAACACGCGTATCAATATAAAAATTTTGGACACACAAGGGCATGATTGTAAAACAGAATTCGTCTCTCTGTTCTCCGCCAGCTACCGGACTAGGAGCTAAATGATAAACTCATGAAAAATGCTTGTTCTATAACGTTTTGGGTCGGTACACGATATTAATGCCTACGGCGATATTTACTTCGTGATATTTTGCCTGCGGCGATAATTGCTTCGCGATACTTACTTCGTGATATTTTGCCTACGGCGATATTAGCTTTGCGATATTTTGCCTTCGGCGATATTAGCTTCGCCATATTTACCTTTTCGATAGCGTCATCGTGCCTTTGTGCCTTTGTGTTCAAAAAATATTTTATCAGTCGCCGCATGCAACGTCTCTTCAATTTTCAATTTTCATTTTTCAATTTTATATTGTGTTCATTGTGTTATGCTTTTTGTGACCTTTTGTGGTTATAATTTCATTCTTTGGTTTCACCCACCTAATTCCTTATTGAACCATAACGCTGTTATATTAAGACAATGAAATTAAGAAGTTTCATTTCATGATTAGCAGTTTTTTTTGTACTTTTGTGTGCTGAACTTTCATAGTGCCATAAATGCAATCAAACATCTTAAAATCTGCGATGAATAATGGGTTAATAATGGGATTGTTATTCTCCATTAATTCACTATTTGCGTTCTCTAGGCACAGTTCTCTAACACTGATGTCAGATATTGTCTTCGGAGCAATAATATTTATAACTTTCTATACCACAAAACGTTATCGAGACAAAGAATGTGACGGACAGATCAGTTTTGCGAAATCACACAACTACATTGTCTATTCTTTTTTCTTCGGAGCCATCATATCTACCGTCGTTAAGTTTGTATATTTCAAATACATTGACCCTGAATTGCTTTCGGAAGTCGTTTTCAACCAATCGATAAAGAATTTTCAAACCATAGGTAAAACATTGTCAGATGAAGAGGTGCAACTGTTTAAGGATTTTGTAGCTCGACCACTGAATTTTTGTTTTCAATTCATTTGGATTGATTTATTTCTAGGTGCAATACTTGGATTGATTATATCATTCTTCATTAAAAAGAAAGCTGACAATTCGAATATAGAAGTTAATGCTGAGTCCTAATCGCAACCCCAATTTAATATGGATATATCTATCGTAGTCCCGTTGTACAATGAAGCTGAGTCACTTCCAGTGCTTTTTGATTGGATAAAAAGAGTGATGGATGAACACAAATTCACGTATGAAGTAATATTTGTGAATGATGGAAGTACTGACAATTCTTGGGAAGTAATAGAGGAACTCAAATCAAAGTCACCAGCTGAAGTGAGGGGGATAAAATTTAGACACAACTACGGCAAATCGCCTGGTTTGTACTGTGGATTTTTAGCAACAAGGGGCGATGTGGTCATCACCATGGATGCAGACTTGCAAGACAGTCCCAATGAGATACCATCCTTATACGCCATGATTAAGAATGAGAATTACGACTTGGTGTCTGGCTGGAAAAAGAAACGATATGATTCGGCTTTGGCGAAAAACATTCCATCAAAAATCTACAATGCTACCGCCAGAAGAATGACCGGACTCAAGCTTCATGACATGAACTGTGGGTTAAAAGCATACCGAAGTGATGTGGTAAAAAACATTGAAGTATTTGGCGAAATGCACCGCTACATTCCATTTTTGGCAAAAAATGCGGGTTTCAATAAGATTGGTGAGAAGGTGGTGGAACACAGAAAGCGTGAGTTTGGTGAGTCAAAATTTGGTTGGAGCAGGTTTGTGAATGGGTACTTGGATTTGATGACCTTGTTGTTTTTATCCAAATTTGGCAAGAAACCGATGCATTTCTTTGGGCTGTATGGAAGTTTGATGTTCTTATTAGGGTTGATGTCGATATGCGTTGTTGGCTTTAAAAAATTAGTTTCAATCTTTCAACATGTCAAAGCACCTTTGGTCACCGAAAGTCCCTATTTCTATTTGGCCATTCTGGCCATGGTACTTGGAACACAGCTATTCCTCACAGGTTTTTTGGGCGAGATTTTCACCCGAAACTCATCCGAAAGGAACAATTATAAAATTGAAAAAGAAATATAAGCAGTTACATTGCATCTAGTTGCAACTTGATTTTATAAATAATTTCAGTTACAATTAGACATGCTATCCATTGGATTATCAAACATGTAACTGTTGTCGAAATTCTTGTAACTAGATGGGTAATGATGTGGATATTTATTCATCGTATTGAAGGTTTTAACTGATAGATTTATGAAGCAAATCATGCTTGTTGGTCTGGGAGGGTTTATTGGCAGTATAGGTCGATACATGATTTCTAAATGGAATACAAATGAGTGTTTTATTGCATTACCAATTGGGACGCTGGCTGTCAATATTTTAGGTAGTTTCATCATCGGATTTTTAGCGGGCGTCCCTATTAAAAGTGAATGGATGACAGCAGACATGAGGCTATTATTGATGGTTGGTATTTGTGGAGGTTTCACGACCTTTTCATCCTTCACAAATGAAAACATGAGTTTGATTCAAAAC
>CANIXM010000049.1 GCA_947471245.1 Paludibacteraceae bacterium
CCAATTGTTCATTGTTCATCACATCCGACACAATATATGGTAGTTCGTCCAAGGTGACTGTTTGCTTCTTGTCCCCCAATTCGATGACACGGGCAGTCACTTTCTGAGTAATCTCCTCGTCCAGTTCAATGCCTAAGTGTTGAAGATTCTTAAGTATATTTGCCTTTCCCGATGTTTTTCCAAGAGCATACTCACGCATACGTCCAAAACGCTCAGGCAACAAATCATTATAGTACAGATTTTTTTTATTGTCACCATCGGCATGAACGCCTGCTACTTGTGTAAACACACTTTCGCCTATCACAGGTTTGTTGTGAGGAATACGAATACCTGAATAGGTCTCCACAACTCGACTCACGGAGTTGATTTTATTCTCAAACAAGTCTGTTTCCATGCTCAGGTGATCGTGCAACATGGGTATCACACTTGACAAAGGTGCATTACCTGCACGTTCGCCTAAGCCATTGATGGTAACATGTACGCCCTTCACCCCTGCTTTTACGGCTTCAAACACATTGGCAACAGCCATGTCATAGTCGTTGTGTGCATGAAAATCAAAATGAAAATCTGGATAACGATTTACCATCCGATTACAGAAATCATAAGTCTCTGTGGGATTGAGAATCCCCAATGTATCAGGCAACATATACCTACGAATAGACTCACCCTTGAGTGCATCCATCAGGTCATACACATATTGTTCAGATGTACGCATGCCATTAGACCAATCTTCCAAATAAACATTGACTGTAATGCCCATTTCGCGAGCATTGGCAAGCACTTTCTTTACATCGGCAACATGCTGTTCGAGGGTTTTGTTGAGTTGATAAGTACAGTGATTGAGCGAACCTTTACATAGCAAATTCAACACCTTACCACCTGCATTCTTTATCCAATTAAGAGAAACGCAGTCATCTACAAATCCAAGCACTTCTACCTTTTCTAGCCAACCATGAGCATCAGCCCATTGGGTGACTTTAGAAACCGTATTAAATTCGCCTTCTGAAACACGGGCAGATGCTATTTCAATCCTATCCACACCCAATTCCTCAAGGAGCAGTCGAGCAATGCTTAACTTTTCTTGAGATCCAAATGACACTCCGGATGTTTGCTCTCCATCACGGAGTGTAGTATCCATTATTTCTATCATAAACTTTTAGGTTACGAGTGAAAAAAACACAAGTTAGAAGAAATGAAATTCAAAAAACAATTAAAAATGCAGCTACTAAGATGACATTTTTAAGCTCAAAGAATAATTATCAAATGTTGCGTAAACCACTAAGCATTACACTCGTGCTATTTCGTAACGCTCTATCATATCCTTTTTGCTAATCAAATAATCAATATCATCCAATCCTTTCACAAAACATTCTTTTTTGTAAGGATTGATTTGAAATGACTCTGACTTTCCGTTAGAATTATTAGTAATGATTTGCTCCTCAAGATTGATAGTAAGAGTTATTGCCGGATTAGCATTGACCCCGTCAAAAATCTCAGCCAAAAATTCCTCAGAAACTACCACTGGCAATACAAAGTTGTTCATGGCATTATTCTTAAAAATGTCTGCAAAGAAGCTAGACACCACCACTTTAAAACCGTATCCAGCAATAGCCCATGCAGCATGCTCACGACTAGATCCTGAACCGAAGTTCTTACCAGCCACAAGGATTTCACCATTGTAAGTCGGATTGTTTAACACGAAACTTGCAATTGGTTGGTCATTCTTGTCATAACGCCAATCACGAAAAAGATTATCTCCAAAACCGTCTTTTGATGTAGCCTTCAAAAAACGAGCAGGGATGATTTGGTCTGTATCCACATTCTCTATTGGAAGTGGCACCACAGTAGATGTTAATGTTATAAATTTTTCCATATTAGCCCCCTCTAACTCCCCCATAGGGGAGAACCGCGAGAGGTGACGGTCTTTATGTTTATTTAAAATTTACTTTTTATATTCTCTGCAATCACACTCTTTGGCGTCTTTTGCGTTCCAATTCTTACGCTCTTGGATCAGTGATGCATCCGTTGACAGCAGCTGCAGCAGCCACAAGTGGTCCAGCCAAGATGGTACGTGCACCTGGTCCTTGACGACCTTCAAAGTTACGATTGGAAGTAGAAACTGCGTATTTTCCTGCAGGCACTTTGTCGTCGTTCATAGCAAGACAGGCCGAACAGCCCGGTTGACGTAATTCAAATCCTGCTTCAGTTAAGATTTTGTCTAATCCCTCTGCTTTGATTTGCTTATCCACCGCCCATGAACCTGGTACCAACCAAGCTATGACATGGTCTGCTTTCTTTTTGCCTTTTACATATTCAGTAAACTGGCGGAAATCTTCGATGCGTCCATTGGTACAACTTCCAAGGAACACATAATCGATGGATTTTCCAAGCATTTTTTCACCTGCATTGAAGCCCATATATTCTAATGATTTGGCAAAAGAGATGCGTCCTGCCTCGTCAATACTTTCTAGCGTGGGAATGCTTTCGTTGATGCCCATACCCATACCTGGGTTTGTACCATAGGTCACCATTGGTTCAATATCTGTAGCGTCAAAATCAATTTCTTTATCAAAAGTTGCACCTTCATCCGATTTCAATGCTTTCCATTTTTCCACCGCAGCATCCCACTCTGCTCCTTTTGGAGCAAACTCTCTGCCTTTGATGTAATCAAATGTTACTTCGTCAGGTGCAATCATACCTCCACGAGCACCCATTTCTATAGAAAGATTACACACAGTCAAGCGCTCTTCCATACTCATAGCACGAATGGCTTCACCAGCATATTCTACAAAATAACCTGTTGCACCCCCTGTGGTCATTTTTGCAATGACATAAAGAGCTAAATCTTTGGACGTTACGCCAGCCTTCAATCTGCCATGAAAGTTCAAACGCATGGTTTTAGGGCGTGACTGAAACACACATTGAGTAGCCAATACCATTTCTACCTCACTGGTGCCAATTCCAAAAGCTACTGCTCCAAGTGCACCGTGTGTAGAAGTATGCGAATCGCCACACACCATGGTCATACCAGGGAGTGACAATCCATTTTCAGGGCCTACCACGTGAATAATCCCATTCTTTTCATGTCCCATGTGGTAATGTGTCAATCCAAATTCTTTGGTATTTCTTTCCAAAGTATCCACTTGCTTTTTTGAGATAGGATCAGCAATAGGTGCTTCTTGATTGATAGTAGGGATGTTGTGGTCAGGAATACAAGTGATTTGACTGGGGCGAAACACCTTCAAACCACGGTTACGCAAACCATCAAATGCCTGCGGACTAGTCACTTCGTGACAATACATGCGGTCGATATACAACTGTGTAGGACCGTCTTGAACTGTTGAAACCACGTGGGCTTCCCAAATTTTGTCAAATAATGTTTTCATAATGCATAGTGGTGAGAAGTCAAAAGACAAAAGTCGAAGGACATTTGGCTGTTTTTGACTACTATTATTTAATCGTTATTTTATTTTATTTTTTTCCTCCGTAAACGCTAAAATTGTAATATTTCCAAAACACATCAATCGATGTGAATCCAATCTGTTCAAGCCATTTGAGTTGGTCTATTAATACTGATGGTCTATCTTCATTTTTATGGGCAACCAACCACTTATTTTGTATTTCATCCATTGATACAGATTTACTCATATACTCCACCCACTTATATATATTGATGGTTTGATGAAATGCTGAGGATGCAAGCACCACATCGGCATTGATAAACTGTCCTGATGGAGCTAATGAATTATAAATTGAAGTATAAAACTCACGCTTTTCACCATCCGACTCTATGTGATGGAGTGCCAATGACGAGACCACCACATCGAATGGGGTTTCAAAACTGGTGGTACAAAAATCACCAACTATATATGATATGTTTTTATAAGTACACAGTTTGCGAGTTGCCAATTCAATCATCTTGGGTGAAATATCCAAACAAAGAATTTCTGCATTTGGAAACCTATCTGCAATAGCCTTAGCCACTGTACCAGTACCACACCCCAAATCAATCACTCGAAAAGTATCAGTAAAACCAAACTCAATACTATCAACCAACGCTGTAATCATTTGCTCGTAGTATGGAATGAGCTTAACAATTAAGTTATCAAAATCTGCTGATTCCGATTCAAAATGTTCTTTTACAGACGCTGTTGACATTGCTCTTATTGTTTATGATTTACTACTTGATAGTCGACTTTAGTCTTTTGACCTTAGACTTTTGGCTCTACCTTACAAACTTATTAATAGCATTGATATACGCTTCCACCGAAGCTGCCACTATATCTGTATTGGCACCAAATCCATAATACAATACCCCATTGTAATCCACCTGCATGTGTACCTTTCCTACATCGTCGCTACCTTTGTTGATAGCTTGAATGGTAAATTCTTGAATGGTCATATTGCGTTTGATAATTTGTTTCAATGCATTGATAGCGGCATCCACAGGTCCATTGCCCGAAGCAGCGGCTTCAAATTTTTCATTGGCAATAAAAAGTCCAATACTAGCTACTGACTTCACTCCCACCCCCGATGTCACTTGAAGATAATCAAGGCGAATTGTTTCATGTGTGCTATGCTCTTTACCAGCTAACATTAGGATATCTACGTCATTAAGATCCTTCTTTTTGTCGGCAAGTTGTAAGAAATCTTGATAAATCTTATCCAACTCTTCACCTTCTACAGGCACGCCCAACACACCCAATCGGTGTTTCAAGGCAGCACGACCACTACGCGCTGTCAACACGATGGAGTTTTCATCAAGACCCACATCTTTTGGATCCATGATTTCATAACTTTCTCTGTTTTTCAACACCCCGTCTTGGTGTATTCCCGATGAGTGCGCAAAGGCATTTTTGCCAACTATGGCCTTATTGGCTTGCACAGGCATGTTCATCAATCCTGAAACCATGCGGCTAGTTGGGAATATTTTTTGAGTATTGATTTGCGTTTCAATATTCAATGTTTTATGACATTTCAATATCATGGCTATTTCTTCCAACGAAGTGTTGCCAGCTCTTTCGCCGATGCCGTTCATAGTTACTTCCACTTGACGTGCACCATTGATTACTCCAGCCATCGTATTAGCAGTGGCCAAACCCAAATCATTGTGACAGTGAGTGGAAAGAATAGCGTTGTGTACACCATTCACATTCTCCATCAAGAACTTAATCTTTTCACCATACTGATGTGGCAAACAGTAACCTGTGGTATCAGGAATATTTACCACCGTAGCTCCAGCTTTGATGACAGCCTCTACTACTCGTGCCAAATACACATTGTCGGTTCGCCCAGCATCTTCACAATAAAACTCTACATCCTCCACGTATTTTTTGGCATGCTTCACCGCAGCAACTGCACGCTCCAAAATGGCATCTTGAGTAGAATTAAATTTATGCTTGATGTGAAAGTCTGAAGTCCCTATACCTGTATGTATGCGCTTATTCTTAGCGTATTGGAGTGCCTCTGCAGCCACATCTATATCTTTTTGTACACCGCGTGTCAATGCGCAAATGGTAGGCCATGTTACCGCTTTTGAAATTTCCACTACCGAGTTGAAATCACCCGGGCTTGAAATAGGGAAACCTGCCTCTATGACATCCACGCCCAATGATTCCAATGCACGCGCCACTTGAATTTTTTCTACCGTATTCAATTGACATCCTGGAACCTGTTCACCATCTCGTAAGGTGGTATCAAAGACAAATAATCTATCCATAACAATTTAGTCTTTAAGTTTAGGGTTTGATATCTAAACTTGGTTAATAAACATTTACTGACTAATTCCTAATTCACTCGGCGCTCAGATTAAACATAAAAAAAGCCTTCCGCACCGAAGTGAGAAAGGCTTTATATCTTTTTATTGTATAAACTACATACCGAACCCACTTCTAATTGTTGCGCAACAGAATAATACCGAGTAGGAGAATATGTAAGCTCGTGTTGTTCATCGTTTCGTTTTAAAAACATTGCAAAGATACTGCATTTTTTTTAACATCCAAATACAAAGTGAAATATTTTTGATAAATAATCTATCAATTCAAAATAAAACAATCGTAATTAAATCAATTCTAATATCGTTTCACTTACAAATGGACGATACATCTAATTCTAGTTGACCGAAAGCTATCATGGCATTAAACAAACGAATGCGTTTAAAGTTCATTAGATCCATTACCCGAATGTCACTTTCAACGATTTGACCGTCTGCTATCAATGCGGCTCGACTTGTGCCCATTAATATTGGCTCACGGGGGGTATGCCATTTTTCACCATCATACAATGCGACATTGGCAGCCCACGTGTCAGTCAACAAACCATCACGCACCATCAGAATATCTTCACACTGACCACGCTGTGCATAAAGTTCGTTGAGCACGGTTCTATCTGCCATTTTATATTGGACACAAGGCAAAGTGGTGGGTACAAGCTTTAACGACCTGACTTCTCGCATTGTATAGGGGACATACTCTACCAATCTTACTTTTTCATCATATTCTACTCTACACTTAAAAAGACCCACCTTTGGAAAATCAGATTGACAAAGAACTTCTTCCAATGAAAAGCCTTTTAGCGTAGGATAAAATTCTTCAAACGCTGCATTTAAACGCTGCTGGTGCAATTCCAGGCGTTTAAATTCGCCTTCACATAATTGAATACTCTCAACAAACTGGGACATATATTTTCTGAATTAATTCTTCATATTCTTTTCTGGCTTCACTCTGAGCTGTGATGCCACCACCACTTTTATATACCAATCCGCCTTCTACCATCTCCAAAAACCTAATCATCACTGCACTATCTAAGTTTTGACCATCAAAGCACCCACACACCCCGGTATAAAACCCACGAGCATATTCTTCGACTTTATCAATAATCTCCAAGGTTTTTTGCTTTGGCGCACCACAGATAGAACCTGCTGGTAGCATTGAAAACAGGATATCTCCCAACTGCGACAAATAGTCATCAGGCAATGTACCTGTAATCTCTGAGCTTACCTGAAGTAAACTGCTTTGATGAGTCGTGATTTTCTCGACATAGCGATATCGCTGTACTTCTACGTCACTGGCTACGAGGCTTAAATCATTGCGTATCAAATCTACAATGGTGGCATGCTCCGCCTTTTCCTTCGGGTCATTGAGTATGATTGATTCTGCATCGGGCAGTGAAGCATCAATGGTTCCTTTCATGGGAAATGAACTAATCTTTCCTCCTTCAATCTTCACAAAGGTCTCTGGAGACAAAACAACAAATTGTTCTTTCATCCAAAGTTTATATTTGGCTTGTCCAAGATTGTAATAATCTAGCAAAGTTAAGTTGGTACTTATGCTGGTTGGTTGGGTGAGGTTGGTGAGAAATGAATTTCCAAGCTTGATTTGGCTGACTACCTCATCAAACTTACCAACAAAACTATCATAAGCCACAGGCGTGGCTTCCCAATGAAAATGAGAGTGATTGTCTGGCATTTGTGTCACAGAACCATTCAATTCAAATCTCACAAACTCCTGATCTAACTCATCCAATTTAATTACATATCCATTTTGGGCATGATAATCTATCACGAAAAGAAATGGAATTGATTTTTGAGACAGAGAATTAATAAAATCAACAATTTGGACTTTGGATAGTAGTGGATATGGGAAATTGTTATTCATCCGAGTGGAATAGAAATTAGAGAAGTCGTCGTAGAAGAAATTTTGGTTGTTAAATGAACATCAGTTCAAAATTTATTGTAAGATTTTAATAAATAACGAATGAAATCATCATTTACACTTTCAAGTTCATTCTTATCATAAACGTAAAGCAAAACCACATTATCTTCAACTATTTCATAGTAAAAAATAATTCTTCCCCCACCACTTTTCCCTTTTCCTTTGCTTTTAATTGCAATTCGAGCGTTCCTACAATTGGCAATAATTTCATCTCCGATTAGGGGGTTTTGTTCTAATTCATCTAAAAATCGAATATAGTCATCCCTCATTGACTTATATTTCTTAGACAATCTTTTAAGTGCCTTTTCAAATTCTGAAGTAACTTCAAATTTCATTGGCTAACTGGCGCGCTGATTTGAGAAGAACCTTACCCGACTGTGACTTTTTCACTTCACGTAACCCCTTCTTAATTCCTCGTACTATTTTTTCGGCCTCTTTGAATGACTCGTACCTTTTGGCTTCACGTTCATTCATTTTAACGATGATGTCTTTCATTTCGCAGATAATTTTTATAACACAAATATAGCAACTAATTTGAAAAAATGAATAATTGGAAAATAATTAACTGGTTAGACAAGTTGATTTTGGTTTATTATTTCTTTGGTCTATTTCTTTGAAATTTACCTTTTCCGCCTGCAAATTTCTTGTGACCATGTCTATGTTTCTCTGGCTCATAAGCTGGCGCTTCACCCAGTTCCTCTGGCATAGGGATTTTATAAATATCCTTTTCTAAAAACTGCTCTATCTGCTTGAATTTGTACTGCTCTTCTTCAGACACAAACGTGATAGACATACCTTTGGCACTTGCCCGAGCCGTACGACCAATGCGGTGCACATAATCTTCTGCATCATGAGGCACATCATAATTGATAACCAACGAAATATCATCAATGTCAATTCCCCTTGACACAATATCTGTTGCAACCAAAATATTCACCCTGCTATTCTTAAATTCATGCATTACCTTCTCACGTTGCGATTGATCCAAATCGGAATGCATCTCGTCCACCTTTAGACCCATGTGGCGAAGCGTTTTAGTTATTTCCTTTACTTTCAACTTTGAACCTGAAAACAAAATCACCTTATTGGGCTCTTCGGAAGAAAAAAGATACTTTACAATGTTCGGCTTTTGAAATTCATGACAGATGTAAGCTGTCTGCATGATACTTTCTGGAGGACGAGAAATGGCTATTTTTACTTCGGCTGGATTATTGAGAATGGTCTTAGCTAGTTGACGAATCTTAGGTGGCATGGTAGCCGAAAACATGATGGTCTGTCTGTCTTTTGGCAA
>CANIXM010000050.1 GCA_947471245.1 Paludibacteraceae bacterium
ATCCCAATGGCAATCATCACATTTGAAGAATACATTAGGTTGTTCTCCAAATTCAAAGAAACACCAGACGCCTACTTCAATCTATACATGACGGCATTGAAAACCAATAATGACAGTGCTGCAAATAGGTACAAGGAGACATTGCTTCGAAACTACCCTACTTCGAAATACAACAAATTTCTAAGCACACCTGACTATACGCTATATCAAGCAAAAATGTATAAAGAGCAAGATTCAATTTACAATCTGACTTATCAGGCATATAACAAAAGCGATTTCAACACGGTATTTAAAAATGTGGCTTGGGTTCAAAAAACATACCCCAACAGCACCATCATGCCGAAATATCTGCTAATCAATGCACTTTCAATAGGTAAAAAACAAACTCAAGGAAAATTCAAAGAAGCATTAAACCAACTAATTGCACAATACCCTGAAAGTGACGTAAGTGCCATGGCAAAAGACATTATTGCTCTGATGAAACAAGGGAAAGAAGCCAAAAATGGATTGTCGGGCGGTACTCTGTTGACTCGAAGAGAAGAACAGACCAAGAAAGAAATGAGTGTATTGGCCAATGACCCTAAAAAATTCTCGTCAGACCCACTCACCAAACACAGACTGATGCTTCTATCTAAGCCAAATCAAAAGGCATTCAACCAATTACAATATCAAATTGCATCCTACAATTTTTCAAAATTCATGATCAAAGACTTTGACCTCACCATTGGCAAAATTGATAGCACACACACTGCACTTTCTGTCACCAATCTGGAGTCGTATGAAGAAGCTATATGGTATGAAAACTCTGTAATTAAAGACTCAACTATCTCATTGATTTTCAAAGATATGAACGTCAAACGAGTTATCATTTCAGAAGACAATTTCAGATTATTAAAACAAAATCTAAGTCTTGATGAGTATCTCAAATTCACAAACAACTCTTCACATCAGCCTCAATCAGGAGCTGTAATATCCAACACAAAGAAAAGAAACGGTAACAAAAAGTAACACTACACAACATGAGAAAAGACCGAATACTTTGGGCCGACGATGAGATGGACTTATTGACTCCATACCGACTTTTTTTAGAAGAAAAGGGATATGAAGTAGTGACCACCACTAATGGAAAAGATGCTATAGAACTTTGTCAGACAGAGAAATTTGACATCATCTTTCTAGATGAAAACATGCCTGGACTTAGTGGATTGGAGACTTTGTCATTGATCAAAGACATTGACCCCGATGTGCCCATGGTGATGATTACCAAAAGCGAGGAAGAAGACATAATGAACATGGCTATTGGCAATAAAATAGCTGACTACCTTACCAAGCCAGTCAATCCAAGCCAAATCCTACTTACTCTCAAAAAGAACATACACCGCAAAGACATTATCAACGAACACACTACACAATCTTATCAATCGGAGTTTAGAGAAATTGGCAATCAAATAAACAACTCAAACACATACGAAGAATGGATTGAGATATACAAAAAGCTAATTTACTGGGAACTGGAACTTTCCGAAACTGACAATAGCATGGGGCAAATGCTCATTGATCAAAAATCAGAAGCCAACATTACTTTTGCCAAATTTATTAAAAACAACTATCAAAGTTGGTTTGTCGAAAATGCAAAACACCCACTATTAAGTCCCGACATCTTCAAAACCAAAGTCTTTCCTTACCTAGACAAAGGCGAGAAAGTGTTTTTTGTCTTGGTGGACAATTTCAGGTATGACCAATGGAAGGTCATCAGAGAGTTACTGAGCGAATACTACAACTTTGAGGAAGAAGAATTGTACTGCGGTATTTTACCTACCGCCACTCAATATGCTCGCAACAGCATATTTGCTGGATTGATGCCTGCCCAAATCCAAAAGCTGTATCCCAATCTATGGGTGGAAGAAGAACAAGAAGATGGTAAAAATCTATATGAAAGAGAGTTGTTACAAACCCAACTTGATCGATTCAGAAAGAAATACACGTTCTCCTATCACAAGATCAATGACTCTGCATCATGCGAAAGACTAATCGACCAGCTACCACGCATTGATCACCATCCGCTCAATGTGTGTGTTCTCAATTTTATTGATATGCTCTCACATGCAAGGACAGACTCCAAGATGATGCGCGAACTTGCCAATGACTCCAATGCCTATCGGTCGTTGACACTATCATGGTTTAAGCATTCGTCTATACATGACTTGCTTAAAGCCATTGCTCAACGTGGATACAAAGTGGTATTGACAACTGACCATGGCACCATACAGGTTAATAATCCTATAAAAATAGCATCGGACAAGAATATCAACAGCAACCTCAGGTATAAAACTGGCAAGTTTATTTCATATAACGCCAAAGAAGTATTCGAAGTGACTCAACCAGTGAAAGTGGGATTGCCTTCACCTAATTTGAGTACATCCTATATATTTGCTTGTAAAAACGATTTTTTCACGTTCCAAAATCAAAACTACAACCAATACCTGAGCATGTACCAACATAGTTTTCAGCATGGTGGGGTATCCATGGAAGAGATGTTGCTGCCTTTAGTAACCATGCAACCCAAGAACTAACGCTATAGAAGTTAAGCACTAAATATTTACAAAAAAAATGGTTCTATAACGCATAAGGTGAGTAAAACCAAGGAGGTAATTAAACCACAAAAGTCACAAAAGAATACTCTATAACACATCAAGCGATTCAAATAAGAAATACTAAGAAAACATAGTTTTGCCTTTCGGCAAATTGGCTTGTATGACAAAAGTACTCGGTAGCGTTGAACGCTCCAATATAATGACAGATAACTGTGCTAATTGTAGCGCTGGTTATTTCCCGTAGGGAATTGATATTAATAGAAATATTGAGAGCGTTTGCTGATTCCCCGTAGGGGATAGACTGCTAATTAGCAATCATTAATCCCCTACGGGGAATGAATCAAGGTAATTATTTTCCCTATTAATATACATTCCCTACGGGAAAACAATCACTTCTAAAGAGTTATATAGGAGAATAAAACTCAGTTTTATTTCTATGTGTCCAAAAATAGATGATTAAGCAATACTAACTACACATCCCCTCTGCAGTTTATCCCGTAATAAACGGGAGAGGGGCTTGGGGAGGCTAAAAAAAACATGAAAACATACACCAACGTAAAAGACCTAGGCAATCTTAAAGATGCCATCCAAGAAGCATTGGAAATCAAGAAAAACAGATATGCTTACAAGCACATTGGCGAAAACAAAACACTGCTTATGGTGTTTTTCAATTCCAGTCTGCGCACCAGACTCAGCACTCAAAAAGCCGGCATGAACCTAGGCATGAACACCATGGTGCTAGACATCAACCAAGGGGCATGGAAACTGGAGACCGAACGTGGTGTGGTAATGGATGGTGACAAACCAGAGCACATTCTCGAAGCCATTCCTGTGATGGCAAGCTATTGCGATGTGATTGGCGTACGTGCTTTTGCGGGATTGGAAGATAAAAAATTTGACTACGAAGAAACCATCATCAATCAGTTTATTCAGCATTCTGGCAAACCTGTGTTCAGTATGGAAGCTGCCACAGGTCACCCACTGCAAGCATTTGCAGACCTCATTACCATCGAAGAATTCAAGGACAAGCCACGTCCCAAAGTAGTTTTGACATGGGCGCCTCATCCCCGTTGTTTGCCACAGGCCGTCCCCAATTCATTTGCCGATTTTATGAATGAAGCCAATGTGGAATTTGTAATCACACATCCAGAAGGATATGAGTTGGCACCTGAGTTTGTACGTGGAGCACGCGTGGAATATGACCAAATGAAGGCTTTCGAAGGGGCTGACTTTGTGTATGCCAAAAACTGGTCGGCATTCCAAGATCCCAATTATGGAAAAATCATCTCCAAAGATATGAGCTGGACTGTAAGCAGTAGGCAAATGGCTGTAACCAACGATGCACGATTTATGCACTGCCTACCTGTGCGAAGAAACATGATAGTAACAGACGAGGTGATAGAAAGTCCACGTTCCATCGTGATCCCAGAAGCTGCCAACAGAGAAATATCAGCTCAGGTGGTGATAAAAAGATTATTAGAAAGCATTTAAAGAAAATGGAAAAACTGACAATCGTAAAAGTCGGCGGAAAGATAGTAGAAGAAGCAGAAAGTCTAAAACAACTGCTAAGCGACTTTTCAAAAATAGCAGGAAACAAAGTGCTTGTTCACGGAGGAGGACGTTCCGCCACGGCCATGGCTACTCGCCTAGGTATAGAGAGCCAAATGGTGAATGGCCGTAGAGTGACCGACGAAGAAACACTCAAAGTAGTGACCATGGTCTATGGAGGACTCGTCAACAAACAAATAGTAGCCGGACTTCAAGCCATTGGTGTCAATGCACTGGGACTTACTGGAGCCGATTTGAATTATATGCGTTCCGAGAAACGTCCTGTCAAAGAGGTAGATTATGGGTTTGTGGGTGATGTAAAAGAAGTGAAAGCTGATTTACTGGCTGAACTTATCTCCAAAGGTGTAGTCCCCGTACTAGCACCACTCACTCACGACCAGCAAGGTTATCTACTCAACACCAATGCAGATACCATAGCTGGTGAAGCCGCTAAAGCATTGGCTAAGCATTTCGATGTGACGTTGATGTATTGCTTTGAGAAAAAAGGAGTGCTGATGAACGAGAATGATGATGATAGCGTTATTGAAACAATTACTCGTGAGTTATTTGAGCAATATATCAAAGAAGGTATCATCCAGGGCGGTATGATACCAAAACTAGTAAATTCGTTTGAAGCCATTGATGCTGGAGTAACCAAAGTAATCATAACCCGTGCTGACCATATTCACACAAAAGGTGGCACCACAATCGTAAAATAAAAATGGACCAACAGTTATCCTCCGACGCCGTTGAACTTTTAAAAGAAATGATTGCCATCCCGTCATTCAGCCGTGAAGAAGGTGGTGTGGCAGACATGCTGGAACATTATATTGAGCTACGAGGATACGTGGCAGCGCGCAAAGGAAATAACATTTGGTTGACCAGTCCAGGATTTGATTTATCCAAACCCACCATTCTTCTCAATTCGCACATTGACACCGTGAAACCTGCCAGTTCGTGGAAACGTGACCCATTCACACCTACTAGTGAAGATGACAAGCTGTTCGGTTTAGGAAGCAATGATGCAGGTGCAAGTGTGGTGAGCCTTCTACACACGTTCTTTCATCTCACCAGCACCCATCAATCTTACAACCTTATCTTTGCTGCATCGGCAGAAGAAGAGGTGTCTGGAAGCAATGGAATAGAAAGTCTGCTTAAAGAATTACCAAAAATTGATTTTGCCATTGTAGGCGAACCCACCAATATGAACATGGCAGTAGCCGAAAAAGGACTGATGGTGGTAGATTGCACAGCCACTGGGGTGTCAGGTCATGCTGCACGCGATGAAGGGTATAATGCCATCTATAAGGCCTTAAATGATCTGGAGTGGTTTCGTACCTACCAATTTCCAAAGCAATCCAACCTACTGGGTGCAGTAAAAATGTCGGTGACTCAAATCAATGCAGGTACACAACACAATGTGGTGCCAGACAAATGTACCTTTGTGGTGGACATTCGTAGCAATGAACTGTATTCCAATCAAGAAATCCTTGACATTATCCGTCAACACACCTGCGTAGCTGTTGAGCCACGCTCTACCCGTCTCAGTTCTACCGCCACACCACTTGATCATCCCATTGTGACAAGAGGACAAAAACTACAAAGAACGATCTACGGATCTCCCACACTCTCCGACCAAGCACTGCTAAGCTGCCCAAGTATCAAAATTGGGCCTGGCGACTCCTCACGTTCACACACTGCCGAAGAATACATCCTCGAATCCGAAATAGCCCATGCCATTGAACTTTACATCCGTCTTTTAGATGGTATTGAATTGTAGTCAATAAGTTCCTTTAATCACATCACAACTTAAAAGTATTACAATATTGTAATATTAATTAATCTTCAACCACAACAAAATTTCATTTTTTTATATTTAGCAACAACTTAACAATAACACGTAAAAGTTGCTAATTTATAACTACATTGCAGGCTTTAAGCAATGATTATTAATAAATTATCATTTACATCAACCACTAAATCAATATAAAATCAAAACTTTGCATCTCTAACTGATGATAAAAGTACGCAATGATTAATGAAGTTCAATTATACAATCTTATCGGGAAAAAGATAAGAAAAATACGAGAACAACAAGGAGTTAGCCAACAGGATTTGGCGGCATGGTGCAACATTGAGAAATCCAACCTTTGTAGAATTGAAGCAGGCAGGACAAATCTGACACTTAAGTCACTATTTAAAATTAGCAATGTTCTAGGAGTTCATATTCGAGAATTATTGGACGTAGAACTTGAAGAGGTCAATCAATAATAAACCCACAAGTTGAACAAAATGGCTCAACTGCTTTTTTCTGTTCAAATCCCGCTTTCATTTTCACTCCACGAGTATTGGACAATATCTCCTCTATGTGTTGAAAAAAAACATTGCCTAATAGCAAATGAGCATCAGCATCCAAGCAGCACGGCACAACACTTCCATCCGAAAGAATAGCGATATGATCTTTTAAGGCGTAGCACGTTTTATAGGTATATGATGGTTGTGCGCTAGCGTCTGGCCATTCAAACCGCGGGGAGCTTTGAAAAAATATACGATCCGACAACTTTACGCCATTGCTTTTCCTCACCGTATGAAGTTCGCCTGGTAAGATATTGAATCGCTCAAACACCCTATCAGTAGCCATTTCAATAAATTCTTTACTTTTATCACTGGTAGTATTCCACAGTCTTAGTGACACATAGACCGATTGAGAGGCTATTACTGAGAAATCAATCATTTCATCCAAGTATTTCATCCAGCCATCTTTGTGCACATTTTCCTCTGCATCATGAAGTGATATGTTTATTTGCCTTACACTATTGTGAAGCAATGCTTGGTGATGTATTTTCAACCGACTACCATTGGTGGTAATATTGACAAACAGATTGGCTTTTGCTGCTATGCTTAATATCTCTCCCAGTTGAGGGTGCGTGAGTGGTTCGCCCAACACATGGAGGTACACATAGTCGGTATACGGTCGTATTTTGTCCACCACCACTTGAAATTCAGAAGGAGACATCAGTCGATGTCCCCTACTCGACTTAAAACAATAGCTGCAATCATAATTGCAGCTATTCGTAATTTCTATGTATATTTTTTTGAATTTCAATTTTCTGTTTTTTTTTAGTCAAAAGTCAAAGGTTGAAGTTCGAAAGACGAAAGACGAAGGTCGAAGGACGAAGGACGAAGGTCAAAAGTCGAAGGTCAAAAGACAAAGGACGAAGAACGAAGGTCAAAAGTCAGATAAAGGATAGATAGTATATCAATAAGGGTATCTCGTTAACTTGTCTACATGTTTACAAGTTTACTTGTACTCGATTACTTGTTTACTTGTCTACCTGTTTACTCGTCTACTTGTCTACTTGTTTACTTCCTAAAATCAATAATGCTATGAATGGATAATATACCGATTACCGATTCTGGATTTGAACCATCAACAACAGAAAGAGAAGTGATTTTATTCACATCCATAAGTTCCAATGCATCTGAAAGCAGATCATCAGTTCCTATTTTCTTAAACCCTTGAGTCATAAAATCAGCTGCGACTACCGTCTTAATATCATCAAATTTTTGAATGGCTCGTCTGACATCTCCATCTGTAATGATACCCACAGCCTTGTTGTTATTGTCATATACGAGTGTCATGCCTAAGCGCTTGTTACTAACCTCAAATATCACATCTTTGAACAGTGTTGTTACAAATACTTTAGGGACATCAACTGTCATTTCATCTTTTACACGCGACACCAGTCGTCTTCCTAAGGCACCACCAGGATGGTACAAAGCATAATTTTCGGCTTTAAATCCTCTTCGTTCCATCAAGCATATCATGAGAGCATCGCCCATCACCAAGGTAGCTGTAGTGGATGTGGTTGGCGCCAAGCCAAATGGGCATGCTTCTTTTTCAACGCCTACATTCAATATGAAATCAGTTTCACGTGCTAAAGGTGAATGAGGATTGCCTGTCAGAGCTACCAACGCACAGCCTATTTTCTTTAATGGAGCTAACACATTGAGAATTTCATCAGAAGCGCCACTATTTGATATTAGAATTACTACATCATTGCACCCCACCATTCCCAAATCGCCATGCATGGCCTCTGCTGCATTGATGAAGATGGATGGAGTACCTGTGGAAGCCAATGAAGATGATACTTTATGACCGATGATACCCGTTTTACCAATACCCATTATCACCACTTTGCCTGTGCAGGTATAGATTAACTCCACTACACGGTTCATCTCCTCACCGATTCGGTCAGACAGCTTTTGTAATTCTGTGATTTGAGAATTAAAAACCTCTTTACTTCTAGCTACAAAATCCATGAATAGACAATTAGATGAGTTATACTATAACGATGCTTTCGTTGAGTTACAAATTATTCCCACTCATAATAAGCTCAATAAATTCACGCACGCAACCTTCGCCTCCTTTTTTTGAAAGTTGTATTATGTTTGGTAGCTGCTTAATGGTTGTTACAGCGCTGGCTGGACAAGCAGCCATACCTACTTCTGATAATAAATCCAAACAGTTAACATCATCGCCAATATATGCTACTTCTTTGATGCTAATACCCTCTTTTTCGCATATCTCAAG
>CANIXM010000051.1 GCA_947471245.1 Paludibacteraceae bacterium
CATGGCGCCCACAGCCATAACCATTTCGTAGCCTCCAAAATACTTCATGATGTCTTCCACACTGCCATCGCCAGTGTAATTGTCCATCGCTTGCTGGAGGATAGTATATTTCCTTTTTACACCTTCGGAGTCAAATCCACTGCCAGCACCCACGCATTTTTCTAATGAAATTCCTGTTAACGCGCTCATCCACATGGATGATGAAGAAGTGTTTCCTATGCCCATTTCCCCAAAACTGATGATATTCGTTCCGTCGGTACGACAATCTCTAACTACCTGTGCACCATGCTCTATGCAACGATTAAGCTCTTCGGCTGTCATGGCACTTTCATAAAGGTAATTGCGGGTTCCTTTGCGGATTTTGCGGTCTATCAGCACATCTAGATTCTCAAAATCATAATTGATGCCACTATCCACCACCTTCATTTTGATGTTGTGTTGGCGAGCCAGAAAATTGATGCCAGCACCACCTTCCACGAAGTTGAACACCATCTGTGGCGTCACTTCTGGTGGTGAATAGCTGATGCCTTCAGCCGTAATGCCATGGTCTCCACCAAATATTATGTGTTGTGGATTAGTGAGTTGTGGTGTCAGTGTTTTCTGAATGCTTCCAATTTGAACAGCAAGTTCTTCGAGTCTTCCTAACGAGCCTTTGGGTTTGGTAAGATTGTCAATTTTTTCGATAAGGAATGGAATAATGTCTTTGGTTGCAGGTTCGATGTTGAATTTTAGAATGAGCATAGTTGATGGTTTTGTTTGATTTGTATTTGTTTATAGATGCATCTGTTGTATACAAGAATGAACCTAAATTTTCAAGTTTTGTCAGCTACAATATATAATCCCTAAGGGATTACCCAATGTTAACCCCCAGTTCTTGAACTGGGGGTTAAAAATACTTATTTGTGAAGAACCCTGTAATGGGTTCACCTTCATATCCTATATAATGTGTCAACCCACTACGGGGTTGTTTTCTTGATCTTACATATATACCCCCAGTTTTGTTTAACTCACTGGGGGTTAACAATGGTTCACTCCTACGGAGTACTTGTTGGAAATGTCCAAATTTCCTCTAAATTCAATTGTATTTATGCGGTCAATTCAAATCCAAACTATTTTATTTTCATTTTAATACCTGAAATCATCAGAATTACTTCGTCAGCTTTGGCGGCGATGTGTTGGTTCACCCAACCGAGTAAATCATTGAATCGGCGTTGCAGGTCGTTGGTGGTAGTGCCACCAAGTCCCAGTTCATTCGTCACAAAAATCAGAGTGGCATTTTGCTCAATAAGCTTGTCAAATCGCTCAATGATAGCGGAGTAGGAGTATTCCACATCTCCATTGGACTCAGTGAAAAAGTTGGTTGCCCACAATGTCACGCAATCCACAACTACAACTCGTCCCTCTAAATCTAGCAAATGCAAATCTTTCAATTCCTCCATATTTATCCACTGTGAACCTCTGTCGCGTTGATGGCGCTCTATTCGCTGACGGTGCTCGTCGTCCCATACGGCAGAAGTGGCCAGATATACTGGATTATCGGAAAGTGATAGCGCCAATTGCTGTGCATAAGTGCTTTTGCCTGAGCGTTGCCCGCCAGTGATGAGGATGATTTTTTTTGTCATTCCGCTTTCAAATTAAAATAGTATTTTGGTTTATATCCGGGCAATAATTCGGGATGAAAAATACTTACCAAGTCTGCTAGTACCACATCAGGTTCTAAAGGTCCCACTTCGTAGAAAGGAGTTTTGGCTGTATTAATGGCGAAAATCTGATGGTTTTTATACGCATCAAAGTTGGAATATAGATTATATTCAATACCTAACTGTTTGTAAGACAGGTCAGAGTTTTGCTCGTTGTATTTAATCAACCAATAATCAGCATGAATGGCTTTGGCATAAACGGTCTCAAAACTCATAGCTGCTGAGCCGGTTTGGTCAAGTTCCTTCCAAAGATAATTTGCTCCTGCGTCATTGAGAAATTCTCCCATAAAACTCTTTCCTCCAGCAATATACCATGAGTCGCCGTACTTTTTCTCAGTAAATACAGTTGGTTTGTTTTTCGTGTTGACGGCTAATTTCGAAAGTTCAACATACCTTTTTTCTATTTTGCTGAAAATTTCATCAGCCAATTTTTCATTTTGTGTAAATGTAGCCTCAAATTTCAACCATTCGGCTCTTCCAAGCGGCGATTGCTCCATATAAGATGCATCTTTTACAACGGCTATGTTTACTTTGTCAAAACTGTTGTGAGGTGAGTTCTCAAATGGTGAAACCACCAATAATTCAGGATTTGTAGCTACCAGTCGTTCAATATTAATATTGGAAGCCATGCCCAAATCGGTGATTTTTCCTGCTTTTAAACCATCTAGCACAGTCGGAATTTTGATGTACTCAGGCTCGCAGACACCAATGATTCTGTTTACCTGTCCCAGCTGATTCCACATTCCAGCATGTACAGCCGAGCAAATAGCTACTCTGTCGATTGGGATTCTTATCACTTTACCTTCTGGTAGGGATTTTGGTAAATCTTTGCTTTTGGGCACAAGGATATACACACCTAGATTTTGAGTTGTATCCCATGGATTTTTCACTTTCAACTCAGTATAATCATCAAAATAAGTGACTGAAAATCCTTTAGCATATCGAAGTTCCATTTTCTTACCACTATTTTCCATTTTTCTTTCTTGCCTTTTGTTTTCAGGTTTGCAAGAAAAAAGGATAATAGTGAAAATCAGGTATGTATATAATTTCATGGTTAAGAATTCTTGTTAATGGTGAAAATATATATTGAACATGGAGACACTAAGGAACAAAATTTTTATTTTTGAATGTAGGCTTGCTTGAAAATTAAAAGAACACGGAAATGAAAATGTTTATTATTCGTGACTTCGTGTTTAAACCGTTCATTAAATATTATTGCGTAATATATTGTAAAATAGCTCTATATCCACATATTTTCGCACATGGTCAGCAAGTTTGTCGTATTGTTCTTCTTTGAACTTCAAGTAATCAAACTCACTTCTAGATTTACTTTTAAGATGTGGCTCGAGTAGTAAATTTACAAATTCCGTATTGTCCAAAATGCCGTGGATGTAAGTGCCGTAACAGTTTTCGGTGAAGCACCCATCTGTACTTCCATCTTCAAGTACATTGAGTGTTTCAATATTAGCTGATAGAATTTCGGTTCTGCCATTATGTATTTCGTAGCCAGTACATTGGCTCGTTCCAGCATGTAACTTAAAGCTCACTTGTTTGGTGACTTTTGTGCCGTCAAGTTCGGTTTTGATTGGCAATAAATTCAATCCTGGAAGTTGGCTGATGTTGGATTCTATTCCTTGTGGATCAGTGATTTCCTTTCCGAGCATTTGGTAGCCACCACAGATGCCGAGTACCGTTTTTTCATCTCCATGAGCATCAATGATAGCTTTTGCCATGCCCGATTTGCGTAAAATCATGAGGTCATGAAGGGTACTTTTCGTTCCAGGAATGATGATGATATCCGCACCACCGAGGCCGTCGGGTTCGTTGGTGTAAAACAGATGGATTCTGTCGTCTTGCTCCAGTGGATTGAAATCAGTAAAGTTGGACATGTGTTGAAGCAAAACCACCGCTATATTGACCTTACCAGACAGTGCACTTCTGTTTTTGGTGTGCAGCATCACTGAGTCTTCCTCCTCAATGTGAATGTCTTTGAAATAAGGGATTACTCCCAAAACTGGCACTTTGCAAAGCTCTTCCATCATCTTAATGCCAGATTCAAACAAACGAATGTCGCCTCTGAATTTATTGATGATGATGCCTTTCACCAACTTTCGTTCGTCATCGGTGAGTAGCATCATGGATCCATAAACCGAGGCAAACACACCTCCACGGTCAATGTCAGCCACCAGTATTACATTGGCTTTGGCATGAGCTGCCATGGGCATATTCACCAGGTCGAGTTCGCGCAGATTAATCTCAGAAATACTGCCAGCACCTTCTAGTACGATGGGATTGTATCGTACTGCCAGTCGGTCGAATGCAGCGCAAACCTCCTTACGAAGCTCAGTTTTATTGTTGGAAGTGAAATAATCTACTGCCTCCAGATTGCCAATGGACTTTCCGTTGAGCACTACTTGACAGACGGTGTCAGTAGTCGGTTTCAGCAGAAGTGGATTCATGTCCGTATGACAAGGCACTCCAGCGGCTTCGGCCTGCACGGCTTGCGCACGTCCTATCTCCAATCCTTCGGGAGTGGCATAGGAGTTTAAAGCCATGTTTTGTGCTTTGAATGGAGCTGGCATGTAGCCGTCTTGTTTCAGAATGCGACAAAACGCTGCTGTAATAACGCTTTTTCCAACGTCACTACCCGTGCCTACAAACATGATGGGAGCATTTTTTTTCATACTGAGAGTATAAAAGGAATAACCAAAGACTAGTTATGGCAGTTACTTCACCTTTGGCTATTCCTATCGTTGATCTTGCTTAGAGATTTTATTTATTGGTAACGAAAACGGTTTTAATTGGATTTAATCCTGCTGAAAATTTGAATTTAGATGCTCCTAATTTATCATAGCAATACATCTTTCCACTAGTTACATAATCAGTTTCGCCAATATAAATATCTTTTGTAATTGGATTGATATCAAGGCTATAAGGTGTTTTCAGGATTGAATCACCAGTTAGAACATTGCTATTCGTGATTGCCGAAGTTTGTGAGTTAACTATCACCAATTTCTTATTCACCGCTTGAAAATTAGCATCATAACCGAATGTCATGACATATAAATTATTTCCATCCACCGCAATATTTCTTGGGTTTGTAACTGATATCTTAGTAGTAGAACCACTTGTACCATCAATTTTTAAAATAGATGGCATCACTTTTACATAATCGCCCATAGCTACAACAAACACATTTCCTAATGCATCAGCAATCAAACCTTGAGGATTTAATCCAACTACAATGGTTTTGTCCACTGTAAATGAAGTAGGGTTAATCACCGCTACTGTACTGTCTTTCACTTTGTTTAATCCTCCAGATATTGCAACATAAAGTTTACTGTTTGCTACTGCAATTCCTTCTGGATTTGGACCGACTTTTAAAGTTTTAATAACTGAAAGTGATGTTGTATCCACACATGCCACAGTGCCATCCCATTGGGTTACATATATTTTACCATTGTATGCAGTCATAAATCGTGGGTAGCTTGGTACACCAGGAGAGGTTTCCATTACTATTGATTTTGATACAGTGGCAGTGTGCTTATCCATTACTTGTAACGTACTTGAATTGTTGACTACAACGTACAATTTAGATCCATAAATTAGTGCATCTTGACCTGTATCTCCTAAACCTTTAGAATTCTTTAGATTGAAAATATCAGCCGTGGCAACTCCAGTTGCAAGATCGTAATAGGTCATACTAGCATTATTCTTTCCAAAACTTCCTGAGTTTAAGACATAAGTTCCTGTTGTAATTACAGGTGTAGCTGGTTGTTCTTTTTTAGGATCACACGATGTGAATGAAAGTGCCATGCCTGTCATTAACAAGCCTGCTAAAAGTAGATTTTTTGTTTTCATAAGTTTAAAAAATGATTTGAAATTTATTTTGTTATTATCTATAGATTCACTGTCAGTATTGCCTTTACATTTCGTCCAGGCATTGGATAGTATTGTACAATTTGGTATTGAACATCGAAAATATTGTTTACCTCACATTTGAGTGCTAACATCTTATAGGTGTATTTCACAAACACACTTTGATCTACAAATGAGGGTAAAAGGTTCCTGTAATCGGAGTTCTGACCGTTATAGCGATATCCAGAATAAATGGCTGAGTAGCCGCATTGTACATTTTTATAGTTATAGTCCACCGTTGCAGTACCAGAGTGGAAGGGTGTGTATGGAATTTGATCACCATAAGTTGCATCGCCTTGTGTCACATTTTTTGCTTGTTGAAACGTGTAGTTTAGTTGGATGTTTAACTGCTTCTCTTTGGAAAAACTATGAGAAAAAAGCGAAGTTACATCCAGACCCTTAATTTCCACTTCACCAATATTTCTTACCGACGAGAAACCACCATGAGGTTCTATTGTAATTTTATCTTTAATATTATTGTAATAAACATCTACACTTACTCTGATGGATGTATTTGTGTGCTTTTTGTCGGTTTCATACACCACGCCCAGATTGTACTGATTCGTTTTTTCAGGTTGTAAATCACTACTAAACATTTCGTGATAATAGATTTCGGAGAAAGTCGGAACCCTGAAAATGTTTTTATAAAATGCCCTGATTACTAATTCCTTATCTTGTATTGGTTTAAAGGAGATGGTAGCTCCTGGAGTTATTTTATCCAAATCGGGTTGACTGATTCCCTGATTTTTATTTGCAATTTTTGTATAAAGCAGATTGGCACCCAAGGTTAGGGATTGGGATGTGTACTTCAAGGCAATATTTTCATAAAAAGAAGTTCTTTCTGGTGAGCCAATGACGGTGTTTATTCCATTAGAGGTGGCATTCAAGGTGTTATAATTCCAATCGGAAGCCAATGATGCGATTAGATGATCGGTTGGGCAGAGTTGAAGTGTTCCTGTTAGGTAATATTCATTCTGATGATAGAAATTGGTAAGAATATGGTCGGGTATAGAAAAATACTTGACATTTTGGTCGGTGTATTTTAGTTGATTATCAGATAGTTTTGCTGAGAATTGATATTGAACGTAGCATGACTTTTTGTTTTCATAATGGAGCT
Organism: Paludibacteraceae bacterium; assembly: GCA_947471245.1. Lineage (GTDB taxonomy): Bacteria > Bacteroidota > Bacteroidia > Bacteroidales > Paludibacteraceae > Paludibacter. The sequence goes on from CANIXM010000051.1 coordinate 6,736, forward strand.
GTCCGAAGAGCTCGTTTTCCAAAAACCGTTCGTTAGAAAATCCGGCAAAAGGCGAGCCAATGATTATTGCTCCAGGCAAACCTCTATTGGAGTAAAATTGATTTAGTTTAATATTCACCAACTCAAATTTATCAAAATGATAGCTGCTGTTAATTTCGTTTCTAATTGACTTAATATCAGAATTAGTTCTTATTCTTTTTTCAGTAAATTGTCCATCCGTGTAACTAAACGGATAATTGTTTTGGGCAGTCAATCCGTTGGTATTTAGACTAATTATTAGTTTTTTTGAAATATGCTTACTCAAAAACAAATTGCCATTATACATCCCAAATGAACCTGCTTTAGCTGTTGCACGGGCATAGATAGTGTGGAGTGAGTCGTAGCCAGTCAGTTGCGTGCATATAGCTATCACACCTGAGTAGGCAAACATCCGTGCAGGTTGGAAGATGGAATTGGGTTGTCCATTATAAGCCGAAACTTCCGAGATGTTTTCTGAGCTGATTTTTCCCAAGTCTATCATGCCACTTTGGGAATCGCTCATCATCACTCCGTCATAACTCACGCCGGTGTGAAGTGCATTTAATCCTCTGAACGACACTGTTTTCTGACCACCAGCACCACCGTAATCCTTGACTGTCACACCCGCAAAATGTTTGGCAATATCAGCCACATTATCCACATTCAGTTTGGCAATGTCCAGAGATGTAATTTTTTGAGATGGTAAGCTGGTGTTGGCAGTAGTCAATGTCTTAGCCCGTACTTCCACTTCATTAAGTTCTTTGTGATTCATCGAATCCAGCGCCAAGTCATAAGCCATCACATGCATGGACATGAAGCCCACGAACAACAGCAGTAAATGACGCAAGTACGAATAAAATTTTTGCACAACAATAACTATTTGACGATGAATAAACCGCTCAAATAGCTTTCGGAAACATAAAAAACAAGGGCAAAACGATGATTGATTTTTGCGGATGTTTCGTAGCTTTTTCCTCGAAAGCTTCTGAAATTTGATAAGCATGTTGGCAGGTCTTCTGACTTACTCTCATTTGGAACAGCCTTCCCGGAATTGATTGCTTCCAGTGGCATTGGGTGTTGTTCAAAATGTGTGATAGAGCTTACAGCAGCGGGACTGTACTGGATTTACACCTGTTTCCCTTTTAATCCCGTTTGGCGATGACCAAACAAGAACCAATTGCACGGCAAAGGTAATATTTTATATTTGAATTGACGTTCGTTTTTGTGAAATATTTTTGATGATGGTTTGTAAGTGGTTGAAATATATAGGTATATGTGTTCTGTTCTAGTATGATTGTGCTTTGAAAACTGACTTCCCATACTTTTATTGAAAAGACAGGTTTTATTTCTCCACCTCTTTCCTCAGTCGATTCAAATCGACAATAGTTACCTCTTTTTTATCCAATTTTATCATTTCTTCCTCCGCAAGTTCGGCCAAGGATCGAGCCAACGATGGGCGTGCTACGGACATCATTTCGGCTAGTTCGGTCTGGTTTTTCTGGAGGGTAAATTTGCGTTGTCCACCTGATTGTTCAATCAAATAATGGGCTATTTTTCCTCTAATGGTTTTAATGGAAAGGAGTTGAAGGCGGTCGGTGAGGAACTGTGTACGGTTGGAGTTGAACTTTAAGAACTGATTCATAAACTTCGGATTGGTGGTCATCAGTTGGAGCACCGCACTTTGGGGTATTTTGAGTAGTTCCACCTCTTCCAGACTGGTTACGTCCACTGGAAATCGGTTGTTGTCCGAAAACAGAAAAGCTGGTGCTAATGGGCGAGGAGCACGTATGGTTTCTATCCGCATCACATTGCCAGCTTCGGTTATCATCTCCGTTTTTACACTTCCTTTGATAAGCACATAGAGCGCATCGCAAGTAGTTCCTTGTCGGATAATTAGTTCATTTTTAGCGTGTTCTAGTATTTTGCAGTTGAGACTGCTCAGAAACTCATCCTCATTTTCTATCCCCAATG
>CANIXM010000052.1 GCA_947471245.1 Paludibacteraceae bacterium
GTCTATTTGTGTTTTGCCATCAGCTCTTTGGCTAAGTCAATATAATTGCTTGAACCTTTTGATTCTGGGTCGTAAAGCAAAACTGGTTTGCCGTAGCTAGGAGCTTCACTTAGACGTACATTGCGAGTGATTACCGATTCAAACACCATTCCTTCAAAGTGTTTTTTCACTTCAGCAAAGACTTGATTGGCCAATCTTAAGCGATTATCATACATGGTCAATAAGAATCCCTCTATTTCGAGTGTGGTGTTAAGTTTGTTTTTGATTATCTTTATGGTGTTCAGCAGTTTGCTGATGCCTTCCAATGCAAAATATTCGCATTGCACAGGGATGATTACAGAGTCAGATGCAGTGAGTGCATTTACAGTAATCAGTCCCAATGAAGGAGAACAGTCTATCAGAATGTAGTCATACATTTCTTTGAGGGGTTTCAAGAAATTTTCCATCACTCGTTCACGGTTGTCCATGTTGAGCATTTCGATTTCTGCACCTACCAAATCGATGTGTGAGGGTAGTACTTCCAGGTTATCAACTTCTGTAGGATGTATAGCACGAGTCGATGGTACACCATCTATCAGACATTCATAGATAGTGAATTCGATGGAGCGAATGTCTATGCCCAATCCAGATGAAGCATTGGCCTGTGGGTCTGCATCCACCAATAGTATTTTTTTACCCAGCGATGCTAATGATGCAGCCAAATTGATAGCAGTCGTGGTTTTTCCTACTCCACCTTTCTGGTTGGCTAATGAAATAATTTTTCCCATATTGAATGTACTTATTTGCTAATCAATTGTTTAACTATTTTGTAAAAAATCACTATAACGTTAATAATCACATGCTGTCAAAAGCTGACTTTTGGAATTAAATTTGAGAAATCAAATACCAAATTATATAACCGTTTGAGTGTTCTCCTATCGGACTTTTGTGTGTCAAATAGAAATTAAGACCTCATGCAAAGATAAGAAAATTAATTGAGCCATTCAATAAAGCATTGATTGTTGAAAAATAAATAAGGTTTTTTTAATCTATTGTTAAAAAACAATTATGGTTCTATAACGAATTAGGTGGGTAAAACCAAAGGAAGAAATGAAACCACAAAAGGCACAAAATAAAAATGAAAAATGAAAAATGAAAAGTGAAAAGTGAAGAGACGTCGGATTCGGCGACTGAAAAAATATTTTTTGAACACGAAGACACAAAGGCACAAAGTCGCTAACACCGTAGGCAAAATATCACAAAGTTATTATCGCCGAAGGCAAATATCGCGTAGCAAATATCGCCGCAGGCAAAATATCACAAAGTTATTATCGCGAAGCTACTATCGCCGTAGGCAAATATCGCGAAGCTACTATCGCCGCAGGCATTAATATTTTATGATGTTGAGTGTATTGTAAGTCTATGATATTCAGTGATTAAAATAAATTAATGTACGAATGACTGTGATATTTGTCAAAATGACTTATTTTTGCAGTTAGTTCAGCGTTCTCACACCATGGACGATGATGAATTAACATCAATATTTAGAACAAGCTTATCATTATGCAAAAACAGATATTTCAGACCAATACTCCTACTCGATGGAAAAGTTTTGTTTGGTTTGTACGTATTTTGGTTGTGTTTTTAGTTGTGATTTCTACATCGGTAGTCATATCGCTTCTCAATAAAAGGAATTACGACCTAAGCGTGTTAACCTACAAAACTAAAAAATTGCCAGACATCAATTCCGACAGGTCTAAACTGTTTATTTCCAAGGCAGAGCAACTTGCATTTGCCAAACAACTAGCACTTTACAGGAAGGAGCACGGGAAAAATGTAAAACTCCATAAGAAGAGGAAATACCCTGATATGCACAGTGATGTTGCCAAAAAGTTCTTGCCTGTCAGGGCTGGATTTTATGTAAATTGGGATGTGAATTCCATTATTTCATTGGAAAAGAACATCGACCATCTGAATATGGTCATGCCTGAATGGCTGTTTCAAAAGGACACCAAAGGGAATATGGAAAGCTGGATTGAGAAATCAACCATCGAACTTATCAATTACAGCGATGTGGCTATCATCCCAATGCTGAGCAATTTCTACAACAAACGATGGAATGGCGACAGTACCTATTTGTTGTTAAAAGACCCTAAATCAAGAAGGAATCTAATTCTTAATATCAAGAAAACCCTTGTCAAAAACAAATTTCAAGGCATTAATATCGATTTCGAGAGCTTACCCAAGAAAATAAACCCTTATCTCATCCAGTTTTCCAAAGAACTGCAAGCCAATCTGCAGCCAGCAGGACTGCTGACCACCATTGATATTGACCCCGAGGTGACCACCATTTCCTACAAAGAATTAGCACCTTATTATGACTTTATATTCGTAATGGCCTACAATGAGCATTATCCTGACGGCGAACCTGGAAGTATTGCCTCATTAGGATTTGTAGAAAATGCATTGGATGACGCCATGAAAGAAGTGCCGTCCGAAAAAATTGTCCTATGTGTTGCGGCCTATGGCTTTGATTGGCAAAATGGAAAGTCTGGTGCTAAAATGTCCTACCAAGGTCTTATCTCTTTGGCAAAAGAATACGAAGAAGATGTCTTTTTCAACATGAGTCAGTCGGACTTGACCATGAAATACAACGATGATGAAGGTAATGAACATGAAGTTCATTGCAACGATGCATGCGGTATCTTTAATACCATCCGCACAGCTCAAGATTATAATGCAGGGGGTATCGCTCTCTGGTATTTGGGTTCGGAGGATGATAGGATATGGTCGTTTTTTTCAAAGAATTTGAATGTCAATTATTTGAATCAACATCCGTATAATTTCAAAAAAATTGAAAAGATTCAACCTATTTCTTCTGTGATTTACAATAGCAAAGGTGAAATTTTAGAGATGCTCTGCGAACCCACCAAAGGTAATACCAAGCTAGAGTATGATACCAAAGACCACTTGATTACGGACGAAAAATACACCACGCTACCAAGTTCATACCTCCTGAAAAGATTTGGAGCTACAAATGCTAAAAAGCTAGCAATAACCTTCGACGACGGACCTGATGCGCAATTCACGTCCGAAGTGTTGGATGTGTTAAAGGAGAAAAAGGTACATGCCACTTTTTTTGTTACTGGCACTAGTATTGAGAATAATATCCCATTACTGAAGCGTATTTACAACGAAGGTCATGAACTAGGAAATCATACCTTTACACACCCCAACTTGGAGGTAGTCTCTGAAAATAGAGAGCGGATAGAGTTACGATCCACCCGTTTGCTCATCGAAAGCGTTATAGGGCATTCTACCCTGCTTTTTAGAGCACCATACATCACCGACTCCGAACCCAAGAAAATTTCACAAATCAAATCCTTGTCCGTAGCACACAACGAAGGGTTTATTTCAGTCACCACCTACATCGATCCCTATGACTGGGAAAAAGGCGTGTCAGCCGATAGTATCGTGGCTAGAACCATTTCACGTCAGCACTTAGGTAACATCATCCTGCTGCACGATGCTGGTGGCGACCGTTCGCAGACAGTCAAAGCATTGCCACAAATTATTGATCACTTTAAAAATGAAGGCTTTGAGTTCGTAACCGTGTCATCGTTGATGAATAAAACGCGCGACCAAGTGATGCCCGAAGTTCATAAGGATTTGAAGTTTTCGGTGTTTTTGGATTCAATGTTTTTTACCCTCACTTTCTTGTGGGAGCATTTTCTTCATGGGTTCTTTATTGTAGCCATATTGCTAATTATCATTAGACTACTTTTAATTGCTGTACTGGCTATTTTTCAACGCATCAAAGAAAAGAAAAACACATCACATGCGCCGAGTGACTATTTCCCAAAAGTAAGCATCATCGTGCCAGGTTACAATGAAGAAGTGAATGCTGCAAGAACGGTAGAAAATTTACTCCAATCGGATTATCCAAATTTTGAAGTGGTGTTTGTGGATGATGGTTCGAAGGATAGTACCTATAAAATAGTAAGCGAAAAATTTGCAAACCACCCAAAAGTAAAGGTGCTCACCAAAGAAAATGGTGGGAAAGCCACTGCGCTCAATCTAGGCATACAGCATGCTAGCGGTGAAATAATGGTGTGTATAGATGCCGATACGATATTGAAAACCGATGCAGTATCAAAACTTATTCAGCCTTTCTCAGACCCTAAAATTGGTGCAGTAGCAGGCAATGTGAAAGTGGGCAATACGCTCAACGCACTTACTCATTGGCAGTCTATTGAATACATCACTAGTCAGAATTTTGATCGCAGAGCATTTGATACCATCAATGCCATCCTAGTGGTGCCAGGTGCCATTGGGGCTTTCCGAAAAGATGTGATAGAAGAAATCAATGGTTTTAAATCTGACACATTGGCCGAAGACTGTGATTTGACGCTGCGCATCCTTCGAGCGGGCTATAGCATCAAAACCAGCAATCAAGCCATCGCACTTACCGAAGCACCTGAGACTTTGAATATGTTTTTGAAACAACGATTGCGTTGGACTTTTGGCATGATGCAAAGTTTCTGGAAGCACAGGGATTTACTCTTTAGTCTCAAAAATGTAAATATAGGGTGGGCTGTGTTGCCTAATCTGTTGCTGTTTAACTTCTTGATTCCGTTGTTTTCACCTTTAGTGGATGTCATGTTTTTGATTGGGATATTTACTTACAATGCACAACAATACATCTTGTTTTATTTGTTGTATTTTATTATCGATTGTGTGATTTCGATGATGGCATATAAGTTTGACAACCAGAAATTTACGTTGAAGGTAGCGGTGTACTTATTTATACAACGCTTTGTGTATCGTCAATTACTGTTTGTAGTGCTTTATCGTGCATACCGACGTGCCATCAAAGGGGAATTGATAAGCTGGGGAGTGCTTAAGCGAACTGGTAATGTGAAGGGATAGTTAACAAGTAGACAAGTAGACAGGTAGACAAGTAGACGAGTTGACAGGTAAACCAATTAACCAGTATACCAATTAACCAATAAACCAGTTAACCAAATAGTATGAACGTTTTTTCAAAATTCAATCCACACCTCCAGCGAATCTCTTTGATAGGGGTGAGTATTGGATTATTAATTTTTATTTCTAACTTTTTGTATTTTCGCTTGGATTTGACTTCTGATAAACGATTTACCATCTCAGAGCCGACCAAAAAACTGATAGAAAACATAGATGAGCCAATCAAGGTGACCATCTATCTCGAAGGCGACCTCAATCCTGGTTTTCTTAGACTCAAGAAAGCTACTGCCGATTTGTTTGAAGAGCTTTCTGCTCATGGCAAAAGCAAGTTTGTGATAGAATATGAAAATCCATCCTCTGCCAATAGCGAAAAAGAACGCAATGAAAAATACACCCAATTGGCAGCGAAAGGACTCATCCCAACAGCCGTGTACGAACGCGACAAAGAAGGTAAAGCCATTCAGAAAGTAATATTCCCATGGATAGAAATTATTCAAAACGGGAAGAGAATTCCTATCTGCCTGCTGAAAAATATCAGAGGCAACTCAGGAGAGGAGAATCTTAATGTGTCTGTCGAAAACCTTGAGTTTGAAATTACGGATGGCATCAGAAGGATGCTGAGAAAAGTCACTCCCAAAATTGCTTTTATAGAAGGCCATGGCGAACTCAACGAAGCCGAAACCTATGATGTCAGCAAGTCACTCAGCAAATACTTCCAAATTGACAGAGGTGTAATTGCATCAGATGCAGCTATCCTCAATCCCTACCAATGCATCATCATTGCCAAGCCTACATCACCCTATTCGGAAACGGATAAATACATCATTGACCAATACATTATGAATGGGGGTAGAGTGTTATGGCTGTTGGATGGTGTGAGAATCGCAAAAGAAAATCTGTCCAAAAATGGACTCTCACCTGCTATGGAGCTAGACGTCAATCTTTCTGACCAACTCTTCAAATACGGCATACGCATCAATCCAGTGATTATCCAAGACATACAATCGACCTCTATCCCCATTAATATTGCACCTGCAGGAGAGAAACCACAATTCGAGCCAAGTCCATGGTTTTACTCGCCCCTGCTATTGGCGTCCAACATTCATCCGGTGACCAAAAATATCACCGAAGTCAAAGCCGATTTCTGCTCGGGAATAGACCAGGTGGGCGACAATAAAGATATTAAATACTCATTGCTGTTGGCCTCGTCAGACAATTCACATATACTGGGTACACCCACCACCATTGATTTAGCCAAAATGCCCAATTCCAAAGATCATGCCTATTTCAATGCCAGCTATTGCCCTGTAGCAGTAGGTGTAGAAGGCAATTTTGAGTCAGATTTTGCCAACCGTATTCCCCCCAAAGGAATTACGAATACACTTCCGTTTAAAAGTAAAAGTGTGCTCACGCGTCAGATTTTTGTGGCCGATGGCGATATTATTCGCAATGAAACCACAGGCGTAGCCAGCGATAGCACCACCATCCCGCTAGGATACGACAGATACATGCGTCAGCAGTTTGGGAATAGAGACTTTGTGCAAAATGCCGTGCAATACCTCACCGACAATGAAGGCTGGATGCAACTTCGATTCCGAACCGTCAAACTCCGCCTGCTCAACAAACGCATTACATCCGACGAGAAATTAATATGGCAATTGGGAAATGTCCTACTTCCTGTTCTGCTATTGGGCTTATTCGGTGTGGCTTTTCAAATCATAAGAAGAAAACGATACACAAAACTCTCTTAACCCCGTTCCCACTTAGCGTATAATGTTTTTAGATGATCGGCGAAGCGTCTCGTGGCTGTTGTGTAACAGCCACGAGACGCTATGCCAAACAACCCGCGCGAAATATACTATATGAGGCCAGCTTCTAGCACGACGAAGTTTGGAAACTTCGCCGAACAACCCGCGCGAAAATACCCTACGCTCGACAGAAGGGGGTTACATTATCATTTTTCAGGAATAATATACTCTAAACATCGAAGTTTCTGTCCTACCTTGGGTGTAAACTTACCCGTACTATCATGAAAGCAAAGAGTAAAACGAAGACTTCCTGAACCCTTTCGAATCAGAATGCCTGGATATAAATCTTTATCAGACTCTGTATTCATCTTACATTCATAGTTATCACCAACAACTATTGCACTATATTGTGAGTAATGGACACTAGGAATGATTACTCTATATTTAACAGTATCACCAATCTTTATCTTTTTATCGTACTTAATATCAACATTTACCTTTAATTTGAGTGCTTCATCATAATCAATTTCCCTCCTTTGAATTTTGCCATCTATATACTCCCCTTCCCAAAGCAAGACTCCATCGCTAAGATGCTCTGACCAATGTCCAATACGGTAATCCTTTCTATCTTGTTCTACCGAAATACAACCTTCTAAACCGACTATACCATTGGGAAAATAAAACTTTGAATAGCATAACTTATGCTCATTGTCGTAATTATTTTCCCATTCAAGTTTCCCATCATCTGAATATATTTTCCAAAGACCAATCCTGTCGTCTTTAACTTTTTTATTATCAAGCCAACATCCTTCCTCCAACAAATTCCCATTCTTGTGATAGTATTTTACATTAACAATTCTGTCATCAATATGCTCTATAACAGACTCTAACTCTCCTGTTTTGTAATAATAATACTCTTTTTTGTTACAAGACACTAAAGCGATTATATATAAACAAAAAAAACAACATCTAATAAATTTCATAATTCTTTCCTTTTAAAAAGTTTTTTTACCTTATAGTGTCACCTTTGTGGTACTTATAAATCTTCCCCGACCCCCGTAGCGTGCAAAACTACATGCTACACAATGTTCGGCGAATGGCTCCAGCCTTCGTCGCAGCTAAAAGGAAAGTTCATGCTTTTAATATTCGAAGCAAATATACTTCATTTTTCTAACACAAAAGGCACGAAAATCTCGTGCCTTTTGTTTACCTATGTCTTAGAATGCCCAATAATTCGTATGAAAATAATATATGTGTCTAATATACAATGATATACGATTGATCGTCCCTATTTTTTCTTATAGCTTTCTGGTGCCGCGCAGTCAACTTTTGCTTTTAAAGCACAACCGTCACATCCTTCACAACTGCCTTTGGGTGAAGGTTTTTTGGTAAGTATTTTATAGATTCGCCATCCCATGTAGCCAAAGGCTGTAAGTACAATGGCGGTTGAAAGGAGGTTCTGTATTAGTAGGTGCATAGGTTTGTTTTCTTGTTATCCAAATATTTGAAACACAGCAAATGCAAGTAGCCAGGCAAGTACAAAGCTATACCCAACAGTAAAGAGTGCCCATCCCCAGCTTTTCGTTTCGTTTTTGATAGCCACGATGGTAGCCAAGCAGGGGAAGTAAATCAATACAAATATCATCAGTCCAAAAGCCACTACAGGCGTGATGGAGGGACTGCCATCGGGTCGAACTTCACTGCGAAGTCGCTCGGGAAGTTCCTGTTTTCCAGCTTTGGCATCACCAGCATAAAGCACACTGAGCGTACTCACCACTATCTCTTTGGCAGCTACACCAGAGAGCAGTGAGATGCCCACTTTCCAGTCAAAACCCAGTGGCGAAATGGCGGGCTCTATCCATTGTCCTATCTGACCGATGTAGGAATGTTCCTGTTGGTATTGTACTGCAGTACCTTGAAAATGAATTGGTTTCTCGTGTCTAGGAAAGTAGCCCAAAAACCAAATAACGATGGATCCAACCAAGA
>CANIXM010000053.1 GCA_947471245.1 Paludibacteraceae bacterium
CTCACCGAGTCTGGAAGTTCGGGCAATACGGGCTTAGGTCGGATGGAACTAGAGATAGTCACGCCACTCTTTGACTTGTACACCTGACCACGGTAGATAAACTGGCTATAATCCAGTGCACGATTGTTGTAAGAATTGGTGCCTGTAGCAGGGCCGAAGGTCTCCGTGCGAGCGCGTCCACCCCTTCCACCGCCTCCACCAGCGTGTAATCCGTATTTCCCAAAATTGGGCACGTGGAGTAATAAACCAATTTTTATACCGAATGAAAAGGGAGTTACCTTTTTCACCATGTTTTCGGTTGATAGGATGCCATTGTAAACGCCAATGCCATTGTGTTCTTCGTAAAGATGTTTATCTTCTCTAGAAATAATATTGCCAAGCCCATAATTGAAGTAGGTGCCCATGTACAAGTCTGCATCCACTCCTATGGCGTAGAGCACTCCTACATCTAATGAGGTCATAAATGCAGATTTGAAGGCTTGAGATTTGGAGTAATTACTTACTTCAGGGTATAAGCCTTTATGAGGAACATTGTATATATCAACTTTCCATTTATCGTAATACCCAGAGTGGTAGATGGAGTCGCCTGTTGTACTAACATTTCCTGCCACAGGGACAATGACTTTCACCCCTAGCGTAGTAAGTAGTTCAAGGTCTGTAGCTAAAGGCATCCGATGGTGGATGGCGAAAGGCATTTCAGCATAGATAGCCTGTTGTATCTCATGTGAATTGGTAAACCTAATTTTACGCATTCTTTCGTCACCTTCAATGTCTTTTTCAGGGAAAGAATCGTTCGCATTGAATTGAGCCGTTGACGAAAATGTTTGTACACCTATTCCAGTGTGAAATCCCCATTGTTTGGAGAAGAACAGACTATATCCAACATTGAAATTGTATCCAATGCGGGGTGTTTGGGCGGTGTCATTAATAGTATATCCAAGACCATGATAACCTACCCCTGCATCGATGTTGTAAAAGTTACCGATGTTCTGAGCAGATAGTCCACCTACAAACAGGCAAGAAATGAATATAAGTAGTAGTCTTTTGGTCATAAGTGTCAAATTGAAAGCATTGATTAAAACCTCCTACTTTGATGAGGGGTGAATGTGAAAAAGCCGTTTTGAATCGATTATCTTTTTGATTTACTCCTTTGAGCTCTTTGTTTTTCTGCTTGTTGCATTCGTTGTTGTTTCTGCTTGTCGCGTTCCATCTGTGCACGATTGGTAGCCTTAGCTTTGGCTTCTTTTTGTTTTTCTTTGCTTTGTTGCATGCGTTGCATTTGTTTGGCTCGCATTACTTGCATTTCCTCGCGTGTGTACACTTTTGGTGATAGGTCATAGACCACGCCCAGTTTGCCTCCGATAGCCATTGGTTTGGCGTCTGTTAGCTTTTTGGAATCAAATATCCCATTGTATGTTCCATTGTATTCGTAGATTTCTTTGTTGCTTGCTTGTATGGCATTTATTAAACCATAATCAAAATAACCTCCGAGGTATAACTCCACTTTGTCCATCAGTTTTACTGTTAATCCCACCTCTGCAAATGTACTAATTGCTGTACTGATGTTGGTTATTTCGCCTTTTTGAGGTTCTTTGATTGTTAAAAATCCGTGTGAAGGAATGTCGTGCAATGGGACATTGTAGATGCCATAATATCCTACTGTAGTGATACTTCCTCCAGTGGTTTGATAGCTAGCACTTAGGGGCGTTAGTACTCGTATTCCCAGGTTTGCTCTTAATCCAACTTTGGCACCTAGCCCTAGCCGATATAGAATAGCTATGGGTACATCCAGCATGGTTACTTTTTGGTTTTCAGTCCAATTGTTAAATGTAGTTCTTAATAGAAAGGTTTTACCTTCAATATCTACGCTTGGTGTGGAGTCGGCGTAATTGAGTATGCATGTGTTGTTGAAGGCTTTTATGCCCAATCCGGTATGGAATCCAATCTCTGGGGTGAAAAAATAGTTGTAACCCAGATTGAAGGTGGTTCCGATGTTGGTGCTGGTTGTGCCTCCATCTATCTTGTAATTCAGATTATTAACCCCTGCTCCACCATCAAATGTGACAAAACTACCCGTCTGCTGGCAGTATAACCAACTGCTGCCAACAAGTAAAATCAGAATCAATGTTAGTTGTCTTTTCATGGTTGGTAGTTGAGTAAACGAGTAAACAAGTGAACGGGTTAACAAGAAAACAGGTAAACGATGATCAAATGCTAATCGGGTTCAATATATAATATTTATTTATAATTAACAAATATTGTAAAGAATATAAATCAATTATTTACAACAATTTCAAATACATGTATTTTCCCTGTGTTTAATGTCAATCGTCCTACATAAATTCCAGGTATTAGGCTCATGTTAAGTTTATTGGTATTTTCAATTTGTTTTGTTTTGTAAATCTCTTGACCCTGAACAGAATATACAGCTAGTGTAGCCTGTTGCAATTCAGTGTCTTTAAATCCAAGCACTTGTATTGTAATTGGTTCATTGGATTTGGCGGGATTAGGAAATACGCCCACTTTTTGAATTTTTGGTTTGTTGTATTCCTTAGGACAGCAATATAAAGTTTTTCCATCTGTGGTAGTAACTTTTAATGAATAACTACCCACCAATCCTTGTGGCTCGAAATAAAATTGATCTGTAGCCCCAGCTATTAACTCATTGTTTTTGTACCATTGGTAGTACTTAAACATCCAGCTGCTGTTGTCACATATCACCACGTCATCAAATTTGGATACGATGAAATCTGTCGATAAGTTTATTGTAAATGAAAAATCATAGGCAGGACTTTCGGCGCCTAGTTGGTTTTTCATTTGAAGGATTGCATGATAATTGCCGAATTTGACACCAATTGGTACAGGGATGCTAATGGTGCCAGTGCTTCCAAAGCCCAATAGTGGTGTATAATCGATGTTTTTCATCCCAGTGGCAAGTGCTGCAGTGTCGAAGGTGATTTTATATTCGCTACTTTCGCCGCTGATAAGTGTGTAGCTTAAAACCATATTTTCGCCCTCACAACCAGTAGTTGGTCGCACTAGTGGACTCAGTTTTATCACATCTAATATCTTACCATCATTAATGACTTCGTTGATAGGAGCAAGGTAATTGTCTTTAGCAGTTCCAGTAAGGCTATAACTTATGATGATGTTTTTATTGTTGCCCACAGATGAATTGTCATAGTTGGCTAGGGCATTGACATGCACCAGTGATGTGTCATTGGCTATGACTCCTTGCAAATCCCCAATTTTCTTTATTAATGCATTTGTATTCCCATCATGCATTTTCACTTTTTCTACGGTAGTGGCACTGATGGTCAGTTGTTTGTGGGTGATGATTCCCGCTGTGTTGATTACATCCACTGGTGGAAGGTAATTGTTGCTTGCGCTGCCTGTGAGTGTGAATTTCACGGTGATAGTTTTAGCTGTTCCCACATTGGCATTGTTATATGTGGCAGTGGCTTGAAGTGTGAGGTTGGATAAGTCTGCAAGTGCTACATCGCTAAGTGTTCCAATGGCTATTGTGGCTGTGGTAGTGCCGTCATAGATTTTAGTCAGAGTCACTGCAGTAGAAGTTACCGATGACTGTTTAGCTGTGATAGAGGCTTTAATGTCCATGGGTTGTGTCAGCTTGTAGTTTCCGGCGTCCGCACCACTCAGTCCAAAGTTGGTGTTGATTCCGATGTTGCTACCAACATTGCTTTGTGTAAACGTGCCTTGGTCAGCGGCAGTTAGTGTCACATCATCCATGCCCACTATGCCTTGTAACGAGGCGTTGTGAATGCTAGCTGTGTTGGTGGCATCATAGAGCTTGTCCAATCCTTGCGCACCAATTACAGTCAGTACCTTGGGTGTGATGGTGGCCACAAGTCCTGTGGGTTGGACAATGGTGTAGTTGATTGCATCTGTGCCTTTTAGTGTGAGGGTGATATTTACTGGAATATCAATGCCAACCGATGCATGGGCAAAAGTGCCAATAATGGAATCGACAGTAACATCGTCGTTGGGGACAATTCCATTGAGTTGGGCATTGACAATGGTTGCTTTTGTTGTGCCGTCATACACTTTATCGTCGGCTCGTGTGGAGACGGTTAGTGCTATAAGTACTTTGGCTGGAGTGATGGTTCCGGTGTTGGATGAGATGTACAGTATTTGATAATTGCCACCATTGTTGCCATCACTGATGACCATGCCTGTGGGGGTAAGGGTTTTGTTGGTGCCTGTTTTTCTGGTGTCAAATCGTTGAATGGGCACCGTGTCAATTCTATCTGGAGCGATAACACTTCCAGTGACAGTGGGAACTACTTTGGAAGTATCGGTGCCGTCATAGGTCTTGGTGTCGGGCTGTGCTTTTACAGTAAGTAGGAGCGGACTGATAGTACCACTACTGACAGGCACATACATAATTGCATAGTTTTTACCCCCATTTCCATCATTGATCACCATTCCGCTGGCATTGATGGTTTTGTTGGTTTGGGCGTTGCGGTTTGCAAAATTTTGAATGGGCATGGTGCTCACTACATCAGGTGCGATGAGGGTGCCAGTCATGATTGGTGCTTTGGATGATGCCGTTGTTCCGTCGTAAGTTCTACTGTCACTAACAGCTGTCACGGTAATGTCTACTGGGGTTATTTCTCCTGTAGTATTGTCCTTGTATTTTATGGCATAATTATTTCCACCATTTCCGTCGTTGATGCTTAGTCCACTGGCAGTAAGGGTTTTATTAATTCCTGCATTGAAATCTACAAAGTTCTGAGTTGGTGCAATGGCTACTGCATCGGGTGCTATGAGTCCTGTGACTACTGGTGCTACAGATGAAGTGGTGGTGCGGTCATAATCTTTTTTGTAAGTCTGTGCAGTGACCGTAACTGTGTCGGGGGAGATTTCTCCCAAAGCAGTAGGTACGTAATTGATGATGTAGTTATTACCTCCATTCTTGTCATCTATCACCAAACCACTGGGTGTGAGCGTTTTGTTATTGCCTACATCCCAATTGTCAAAGTTTTGTGTCGCAGCTGAGCTGATACTATCTGGAGGGAAAATACCTGTTACCGCAGGTATTGTGTCCGAAAGTAGCGTACGGTCATACACTTTTACAATATGTTTGGCAGTGACGGTGACGGTGGCTTGCGCAATGCTTCCCGAATTGTCATCCACATAGCTTACCGCATAGTTGTTGCCACTGTTGCCATCGCTGATGGCAAGTCCCGAAGCTATTATTCGTTTGGCAATTCCTACATTTTTATTCGCGAATTTTTGAATGGGATGAGTGGCTATGGAGTCAGGTGAAATGATTCCGGTTACAGTCGGTGCTACTGCGGAAGTTACAGTCCCATCATACATCCGACTATCTGTTTTGGCGGTTACTGTTATTGGTGCTGGAAATAGGCTCCCTGTGGCATTGACATAGTTAATTTTGTAGTTTTTTCCACCATTATCATCACTGATGCTTAATCCGCTGGCTTTGATGGTTTTTAAGTTGCTGGCATTTTTGTCTGTGAAACTCTGTGTGGCTGCGCTGGTAATGGCATCGGGAGCAATCAGACTACCAGTGAGTATGGGTATTTTGTTTGAAATGGCTGTGGCATCATAGTCTCTGGTGTCCGACTGTGCTGTCACGGTGAGTATCACGGATGTGATATCGCCTGTTTCGGAATAATCACTCGGGATGAGGTATTTTGAAACATCAGCTCCAGTTGCAGTGTAGACTACATGGATTGTTTTCTCAGTTCCAACATTCGAGTCTGTATAATTGGCTGCTGCTGTAACGTTTACATCTGGATATAAAGGGTCTACTCCAGTCATGATGCCTAGCACCACATTCGCAACTGTTGTTTTGTCATAGACTTTGGTGGTGGTGAGTGTGGGTTCGTGACTGAAGAAAAGGGTGGTTTTGTCTGACTGAGTGACCACCACAGTGATAGGAGCACTGCCTGGGAATGTGATGGTTACGTTCGCTGTTCTAGTGCCAAAGATGGGATTGGCTTGGATGGTGGTAAATGTTAATTTTCCATTGCCAGTAAAACTAGTGGGGTTGACTGAAAGCCACGATTGGTCTGACACCACAGTCCAGGTGGTGTTGGAAGTGATGTTGATGTTGGTCTGTGCGCCAGACTCTTTCGCTACAGTAGTGGTGAGCGATGACACAGTGAGGCTTGGGTCACCAGGTGCTTGACTCACCACTATTGTTTGCTCATCACCATCCAGCGTGGATACAGTCACTGTGCCTGTACGAGTAGTGGTAAGTGGGTTGTTTTTGGTGGCGGTAATGATGATAAGGCTGTCACCATTGACAGGCACAGCAGGGGTTGCCGATAGCCAATTGTCCACTGGAGTAACTGTCCAAGTGGTGTTTGAAAACACTGATACTTTGGGCGTGGCAATACTTCCGGTTGATTTGCCAACATTCACATTGGTTGGTGAAATCCAAAAGCCTTTTCCTTCGATAATGTGCTTAAAGTCCTTCCATACGTTGGCGCTAGAATATGCAGCTTTTTTTCCAGCTGGAACATACAATGTGCATGTGTTTTTATCCACGTCTTTGAATACACTGCTTACAATGGGTAATGGCACTAAGGATGCATTGTTTATTTTTTGTAAACCTACACATCCATTAAAGGCATCAATGTTTATAGTAGTTACAGTGGCAGGAATTGATAGTGATGTGATCCCAGAAGTGTTTTTAAAAGTGCCTACATCAATGGTTTTGATTTTTGAAGGTATTACAAGTGACCCCTTGATGCCAGTACATCCCTCAAAGGCATTGCTACCCACTACGTTGATGGAATCATTCAATGTCAAAGCGCCATTGAATCCTTTGCAACCATAAAATGCAGCATTTCCAAGGTTCAAAACATTGTTAGGTAACGCCAGCGCGCCTGTCAATGAAGCACATCCATCAAAGGCATTATTGCCTATTGCTTTTAGCGTTGAGGGTAAGTTCAACTCCTGCGTCAAATTCGTGCAATGATAAAATGCAGCATCACCTATTGTTATTAAATTGGATGGAAGGATGATTTTTGTTAAGACCAGGCAGTTTTGAAAAGCCGACGCACCGATGCTAGTTACTGTTGATGGGACAGTGTAAGTGCCTGTCAGCTGAGTGGGAGCCTGCTTAAGTAATGTTTTTGATTTGTTGTAAAGTATGCTATCAAGACTAGCAAAATCGGCATTGTTTGGATCCACGTGGATCCACATCGGGGTGTCTCTAAAACAGTAGGAGCCAATGGTAGAGGTGATAGTAGGAATGTAAACATCCGAAAACCCTGTGGCATTGTCAAAAGCCATAGCACCTAATGTCACCACTTGGTTTGGAATATGCAGTTCGCCACTCAGACCTTTGCAATATCTAAATGCTTCGTCGCCGATAATGGTGACACCACCAGGAATGGTTAGTGTGCCTTTTAGTTCGGTGCATCCCCAGAACGCAAATTTATCAATCTGCGTAAGATTTGTAGGCATGATGATGGTGGAGAGTGAGGTTTTGCCTGTTTTTGTCAATGGGTCACAAAAAGCATAAGCCGGAATGGTGTTGTCAAGATAGTTGTCAGAAAGGATATTGGATGTGCCGTCGGTTCCCGAATAAGCCACGATAGTGACTGTCGCCATGTTAAGCGATTCAATATTGGGAAGCTCATCACGGATGTATTTAATGTCTCGTGCATCAATCACACCTGTCAATACTAAATCTGTAATGCTGGGGTCAGACAAGCTTATACTCAATTTCCCCGGAACGGTTACATTCACAACAATAGCCTTGCTATAGAAATAGAAGGTATGAAGGAATAAGGAAAGGAGTAATAGTTTTTTCATAGCGGAATTGTTCAGTCATTGATCTTGTGAAAATCAACCAAAATCTATTTCACCACCATAAACTTAAAGCTGTAATCTCTACCATCAGTCGTTGTGATTCTTCCAAGATACACTCCTTCTTGCAGGTCAATATCTATGGTAGATGTGGCATTTTCGACTATAATTTGGTGTATCTCTTTCCCATTGATGTCAAGAATTACCAGTTTCGAACCATTGAGTTCTGCATCGCTGAATCCGCTTGCCGTCACAATAAATGCTTCCTTGGGTTTGCAAGGGTTGGGTTGTGAGCTGACTTTTTTGACTTTCGATAGGTTGAATGTTTTTGGGCAGGTGAGCAGTTCTTTCCCATCAGCTAAGGTTACTTTCACTGCATACACGCCCACAAGTCCTTTTTCGTCATAGTAGAATTGTTTGTTAGCACCCAGAATGGGTTGATTGTTTTTGTACCATTGGTATTTGGTAAACTTCTTGCTGCTGTTATCACAGATTACCACATCACCAAATTTAGAAACTATCAAGTCGCTAGACAGATTGATGGTAAACTCAAACTCCACGGCTGAACTTTCTACTCCATACTCGTTAGACAGTTGCAACCATCCGTGATACACACCTTGTTTTACACCAATCGGTACAGGCACGGACAGAGTGGTCGCAGCACCTGCCAGTGTAGTGTAAGCTAAGTTTTTCATTCCAGCTGTCAATGCTGTAGAATCAAACTTGATGCTGTATTTCGACGCTTCGCCAGCAGCAATTGAAAAACTTAATGTGAAATCAGATCCATCGCAACCGAGAGTAGTATTAATGGTAGGGTTGAGTCTTATCTCCGAGTATATTTTACCATCAAAAGTCTCGTATGGCAATGGTGGCATGTAATTCCCACTGGCAC
>CANIXM010000054.1 GCA_947471245.1 Paludibacteraceae bacterium
AATCAATTGCAAAGACTGTATGATTCATTAGGCTATCCTACCTACCAAATATCGGCACTCCAATCCATCAACATTGATGCCCTGATGAATGACTTAGCCGGCAAAACGACACTCATATCAGGAAATTCGGGTGTAGGAAAATCAACCTTAATCAACGCCATTGCGCCTGAATCATTGGCACGAACGGCAGCGATATCGGATTACCACAACAAAGGGATGCACACAACCACATTTTCCGAAATGTTTGCACTCAAAACAGGTGGTTATATCATAGACACACCAGGTGTCAAGGGATTTGGCACTATAGACATGGAGACTACCGAAGTAGGGCATTATTTTAAAGAAATATTTGCGTACTCTTCCAAATGCAAATTTGGAAACTGCAGCCACATACACGAACCCGACTGCGCTGTGGTGAAAGCTGTGAATGAAAAACTGATTAGCTCCACACGCTATCAAAGTTATCTGAGTATTTTGAAAGACTGTGACGAAGGCAAGTACAGATAAGAAAACACATGTTTCAAATTATTACCAATTGCATTGTTTTGTATCATAGAATTTGATATATTTGCATTAAATGGATTTTGTTTATAAAGCAATTAATACAAATACGATATGGCACACCACCAAATAGATAAATTAGATAAAAAAATACTGCAACTCATTTCTCAAGATGCTAGAATACCATTCCTAGAGGTTGCTCGTGAGTGCAATGTGTCAGGAGCGGCTATCCACCAACGCATCCAAAAACTTCGAAACCTTGGCATCATCCGCGGATCTGAGTTTGTTGTAGATACCTACAAAGTGGGATTTCAAACTTGCGCATACATAGGGATTACACTCAAGGATATCAAATCATTTGATGATGTAGTGAATGAACTTAAAAAAATCCCAGAAGTGGTAGAATGCCACTATGCCACAGGTAGATACTCCATGTTTGTAAAAATATATGCAAAAGACAATAGACACCTATTACAAATAATACTCGAACATTTGACATTGATACCCGGTGTAGCACATACCGAAACGTTCCAAATATCACTGGATGAGATTTTCAGAAGACAGCTCTCTGTATTTGATGCCGATGAAGCAGAAGCGGATGTGGAAGAGGAATAATTCTCCAAAAAAAAGTATTCAAATCGAAGCGAATAGCTATAATCTATCAACATGCTTTTTCTTACAAAACAAATGGCTGCCACATAAGTTAATTATGAGACAGCCATTTTTGTATTTGGAACTAACTAAAAATGATTGCTTTAGTTTTTAGAGCCCCAGACAAATCCTTGATTATCATCTGGTCCAGTTCCCCTGTAAACACAAAGATTACCGTCATCTTGCATTATTAGGAAATACTGTCCTTGTTGAGATTGAACATTATTCGACCAAAGCAATTGTCCTTTGTTTTTGAAAGTACCATAATAAGTACACAGTGCACCATTATTTTGCACTATTGTGAAAAACTGTCCACCAGGGCCAGTTTTCATACTTCCCCACACATAACTTCCTTGATTGTCAGGAGTGCCGTTATAGACACAGAGGTTACCATCCGATTGCATTATGACGAAGTAATTTTTGCTTTTGGAAACCAAAACACCACCCAAACCAAGTGGAACATCAGTAGTTAAATAATCAGTATATGGGTTGGGGCCTTGTCCGGAAATGCTGTGTGGCCCTGAGTACTTCCAAAGCTGATTCCAATAGGAATTGAGCATCTCACCCACTGCATAATCGCCTTCAATAAGGTAATCTACTTCGGATAAAAAACCTGGATAAAGGTTGTCCGAACCCACAACGTATGCGGAGTCATCCACAATCATGATTTTAGCATGATTGCCAGGTGCCGATTTAACTTTTGGATAAATGTATCCACTTGCATCCACTACAGCCCATGCCGCACTGCCAATAACTCCTTGTTTAGGTGGTTTTACTGAAAGAGGTGGCTGTTTAAGTGTTGCTGTATACCCTTCTTTACTCAAGTCTGGCCATTTATAAGTATCACCTTCAATATTATCAGTAGGTGGTACCTGGTCTGTGTAGTAAAATGGTGCAACAAATAATCTATTCAAAGCATTCGCTCTAGTTCCATTGGGGTCACTTATTGGTTGGTCAGTAGCCACATCATGATACATATAGTACTTAATGAGTTCAAAAGTTCTTATTGCTCCCGAACCAAATGAGTACTGATCACCTTGAGCTCCAGCTCCTGCATCAAGTGGTGACACTACCACCTGTACTTGCAGATTAGGATTTGCTAGCAATGCCTGAATCAGCCATTGACATACCACATGATCAGACCAGTTTTTTTTCCAGGCGCTAATCAAATCCATTTGAGACATTTTGATACTTCGTTTTGCTGATAGAATGAGAGTTTGCTTCATTATCTCAGATGCTTTCTGAAAATTGGTAGCATAGTCTGGTCCATTCCAATACTTACCCAATGTAAGCACTCTTGTAGCCATTTTGTAATCAGCAAAGCCTTCATAGGTATTGTAAACTTGTCTTACAGGAAACACATCCAGTTGTAAATCAGAAATGGTTTGCAAATCTTGACTACGAATATCGCCAGGCACTGGTGATTCTCCATTGTTGTAAGGCGTATCGGTTCCTGTTTGTACTCCAGACATGTGCATATTAATCAAGCTTTGTTGTTTGGCTTGCATATATTGTTGTACCTCTGGTAAAACAAATGGATCTGAAGGCAGATTGCGGTTTGAATCTTGATTTGTCCAAGTAAGATTGTCAACTCTTAGCATTTCTTTTGTAAATAAGTCAGTCCCACAAACCCACATCTGATTTAAAAATAGTTGCGCACCGTATGCAGCATCTCCGTGGCTGACAATCGAGACATCATGTACTGGAGGGTAGCTGATGAAAAGATCCATATTCAAGTTATGTCCACCCACGAGTGATTCCACTCCATCAACGCTAATGATCTTGGTGTGATTCCATGTCATCTTGGTATCATCACTATCAATCACACCGCTACCAAATACTTTTGCCTCAATAGAAGATATTACGCCATCTTTAAGTCTATAAAACCTACCCATCCATATTTCAGGTTTTATTTCCCAGTATTGTGAGCGCTCTCTAAATAGTCTAATGATAGCCGCTTTAAAATCAATTAAATTGTCGGGTTCTCCCACTGGAACCATTGGAGTCTGACCAAAAAAGAATCTAAATTGGGGGGCACGTGTTCTTCCCATACGTTGGGTGAGACATGTATCCATTGCCCCCAAAACTACTCTTGCCCAATCAGGATCTGGACTGTTAAGAGAAGACAAGTCACAACGGTATCTGGTTTTTTGTATGATTTCCTCAATGGCCCTTTGAAAAGATGCTTTACGCTGAGATGCTTGAGGCATAATAGCATTAGAGAATGGCATTCCCCAAACATGAGGAGTGTCTAAGATTCTTATAAATGTTGTTTGACTTAGATGACTGAAGTAACCATTCACAGCTTGCTGTACCATATCAATAAAACTCGATGATTGGCTCAGTGCACCTGGAGTGGTAAATCTTACAAATCCAATCATATCAGCTTTGTTATGCAGGGGTGATTTGTCATAACCATCTTGGTCTTCAAATGTGTAATATCCCACAAGCCCTGGCTCGTTGCCAATAAGATTTTGATTCATCTGGGCTTTAATTTGTGATTGAGATAAAGCAATATTCCATATTCTTACTTCGTCAATATCACCTTGAAATTGCTTGTAGGGCTCTTGAATTTGTGAAACAAACCCAATAAATAATGCTAGAGAATTATTGACATTGATTGGTGGTCTTGTGTTGCTATTGACAGATGAAGTTATCAAGTTACCGTCAAGGTAGATGGATAATGCATTGGATTGTCTTATTCCAGTAAGAAAATGCCAGTTGCCGTCTATTATCGAGGTTCTCACGGTGTTAATTTCGTAAAAGCCTGTTCCATTATCTGTTGCAAGCTTGATACTCCCGTCAGGCTTAATTACCAAGAGGAATCCACCATTCCCTGCTCCACCATCGGTACCTTTTCTTGAAATCACGGTGCCAGCTTGGGTAGTTTTTACCCAGCATTGTAAAGTGAAATCGCCAGTTCCAAAATTATATGCGTTTATTGCAGGTGCAGATAACCACGTTGGAGTGCCAATTAAATTTAACGCGTAGCTCATATTTTTTATATTTTAAATAATTTTGAATTGATTTTATTATAGCATTGTCCAATTAACCCAACCAGTATCGGTTCTGTCTTTTGTCACTGGATATGCCATGTTGTATGGAGGATCACCTGCGGCATTGTCCATATAGTAAGAATTGCTTGGGTTAACTCCATAAATGGATGAAATTCTCCTAACATAAGGACGTAGTGGTAAGACTGAATTTCTTGTTTCGCCACCACCCATAGCATCAAATTCCATGTGGAAGGTATTAATGTGTTGACGTAAATCCAACACTCTGTCTTGTACTGCACTCTCTTGAGGGAATACCGTTCCCCATTGGGTCAGATAAGCTCTAGCCATTTTATAAATAAGTTCGGGCACAGGTTTCACATCATCACTCACTTTACTAGCATCATAATTTCCATCGGCAGTAGCATTTCCCGCCAAAGTACTGTGACGACCACGTATTGCATACAGTTTATAGCCTACAGGTTGAGCATAGTTTCCTGGTTGAAGTGGGTCAGTAAGTTGAATGTCATCAGCTAAATATTTCCACTTATTCCATGGCCAATACCAGTAATCGGTCAATGTGGGGTTGTTATTTTTTCCTGTCATCAGTCCATTAGGACGTGGAACTAGTGCCATGAATCCCTTATCAACTGATGCTTGCACACTCATATCCCAAGCATACACACCTACATAGTTTACTACATTAGGAGGTAACTGAGTCAATATGCTATACCAGTCGCCAGGGCCTGGCACTGGGTCTATTGCAAAAATATTTATAGGAATGTTTTTTACACTTGGGCTACCATAAGCATAAATAAACCATGCGGCCATGATAGCTTCCACAGCTCCTCTACTATGACCAATGAAGTTGTATTGTTGCTTACCACTTGCTGCAGCCAAATTTGCAGCATGAAGTGCAAGGGCTGGCATAGAGAATCCATCTATCTGCCTGATGGTGCCATATTGGTCACCGCCAGAGTAATTCTTTACATAATCCAACAAAGTGCTATCAGGAGTTAATGGGCCACTAAATATTAGTGGTTCACTGTTATTTCTTGGTACTGCCCAATCATTTTCACCTACACCTCTAATACTCACACTTGGAGTTGTGGCTTGTAAACTTCCTGAAATTTCCATTTGAATACGAACAGGAATATAGCCTGTTTTTACATCATAGATGGCTTTGTCACTTTGTGGTCGACTCACTTCGCCTTCATCACGTGTACATCCTGTTCCACAGAAGCATACGGTGTAAACACCAGATGGGGACGCAACCGCAGCTTCATTGACAGACATCGCTTTCATGGCCTGAGGAGCGGCCACGACTGCCGAAGGTGACGGAGAAGGAGGAGGAGAAACTAATTGACCTTGACCATTAACTGGAGTAAGCTCTAAAAGATCTGCAGTTTCAACTTCAACACCCACTGCTTGAAGTACATTAGTGTCTGCAATGATTTTAACGATTCTCTTGTTGTAAGCTAAAAGCACAAAACCCGTAGCTCCATCACCCCAATTGTACAAAATAAATTTCTCTGTGTCCGACACACTAGTGGCTGATGCCATCAATGGCAAACCTTCATCAGACTGAATGGTAACATACAGTCCGTTTGAAGCTTTAAGAGTAAATGTATTCTCATCTAGATTGTTTAGTTCAAACATCTCATTGAGACCAGCAGTATCACTTATTGGCCTCAGTGTCTGATCTGACGATGTAATGGACAGATACTTTCCATTACTAGCTTTGATAGCAAAATTTGTTGTTGTCATTTATTCTCAAAAATTTGTGATTAAAAAATTCTGATTTGTTTTTATTGTAATTGACTTTGCGCAAATATTTTCAATTCAAGTTTCTCCACAAATTATCAAACAACAACAAATTGAAATTGTTTTATTAATATAAACACACAAACATCCAATAACGCCTGTAAATCAATCAATAATTAGCATAAATAGTTCTTTTTATGTTAACATATAGTTCTTTGAACCAAATCAAGATTTAAATTATCTAATAGATACAAATAGCGCATAACCTCTACTGCATCTGGAAGAATATTAAAGTGGGTGGTGAGGGGTAAAATGACGTAGAAAAGCAACAACGATCAAAAACTAGAATTATCTCAAATTACGCATTAGCAAATGTATAATCGAGATATTCGAATAATTGTGTCTTTGTGTTTAGCAAAAGGAGAAAATATGTCGCAAGCGGCGTCTAAAAATCATTTTTTGAACACAAAGACACAAAGTCACAAAGTCGCTTTGCCGAAGGCAAATATCGCGAAGCAAATATCACCGTAGGCATTAACATCTTATACCCACCCTGTACAGTGAACCGCAGAAGACAAGAAAAAAATTGAAAATTGAAAATTGTAGAGACGTCACATTTGGCGTCTGATAAATATTTTTTGAACACAAAGTCACAAAGTCACAAAGTCGCTATCGCCGTAGGAAAATATCGCGAAGCTATTATCGCCGAAGGCAAAATATCACGAAGTTAATATCGCAAAGCTACTATCGCCAAAGGCAAATGTCGCGAAGCTACTATCGCCGAAGACATTAACATCTTATACCCACCCTATACTGTGAACCGCAGAAATTATATTCACCATTCATTATTACATTTTTAAATTCACATCACAAAATAAAGTTGCATTTTTTCTGTTATTAAGTGGTACGACAAATCATAATGACGATGAATGATTATTGCTGAAAGGATGTATCTATTTCAATTATTGTGCAATTTGAAATTAACCAAAACTAAAAAACGCACAACTTTTTGAATCTGAAAATTTAACAAAACAATTGGCGATAGATGAGTAGTAGATGAGTAGTAGATGAGTACTAGATCAGTGGTAGATGAGCAGAGAGTGAATCAGTTAACATTATTCGCTTTTTTAACTAACATAATTACTTATCATTAAAAATTTACTAAAATGGGAGAGTCTAAAAACAATCTTGCGATTGAAGGCCTCAGTGGCCAAGTTGGAAATTTAGTATTTCGTCGCCGCAAGGCAGATGGAAAAGTGTTTGTTTCTGTTCATCCTACAGCCCACGAAGGAAAGCCACGTGATGCACAGCAAAAAATTAACGAGAGATTTCAGGAAGCAGTGATTTATGGCAAATCGGTCACAGCCGATCCAACCACTAAAGCTCTTTATTTAGAGAAAGCATCCGCTGGTCTATCGGCTTTTAATGTAGCAGTGGCAGACTTCTTCAATGCGCCCGACATCAAGGAGGTGGACCTAAGTGCCTACAACGGACAGGTGGATAGCACCATCAAAATAAAGGTGTTGGACGACTTTAAAGTGGCAAAAGTGCATGTTAAAATCGCAAACGAAGATGGCAGTGTGGTGGAAGAAGGCGAAGCACTAATGCAAGCAAATGGCATCCACTGGATCTATTCTGCTACACAGCTCAACGACAGCTTGGTGGGTGATAAAATCACTGTGGTGGCTTGGGATCTTCCCAATAACAGCACAGTGAAAGAGGAAGTGCTCTAAGCGTGATGGGGATACCCGATTAGGAACTTGCTGTATAGAGATGGACAGTACCAGTACCAGTGCTAGTCCTAATGCAACTGATGGTTGTCTCGGTAATAGTGGCAGTTTGTGGCTGAGCTTTTTGTTCAGTGCGCAAACTACCACTATTTTTTTCAATAATAATACCGTGCTAGACTTGCATCCCTTACGCCGAACTAAAGCCATAGATTCACAAAACTGCGACTCGACAACTGTACTGGACGTGGTTCTAATCCAATAGATTAGAACCACGTCCAGTGTAACTCTGTCATATAACTACTCCGCATTCTCTCCGCAATGTAATCCAACTGAAAAACACTTCATAAGTAATCGATATTTAACACAGATTAAATTACAATTACAATTTTATTGGTCATTATTTATTTATAAAACAATTACATATTTTTGCATTCTAAAATAAAAAAACTGTTACATTTTGATGCATGATATGCAAAATTGATAAACAATAGATTAACAAAGAACCCCTAGCCTCCCATTTGTGACGGGACAAGCTCTAAAGAAGAAGAATATAATATAAAATAAGATAAACACGTCATCCGTCTTTTGTCTCAAGACTTATGACTTAAAACATAGATAAAACATGAAAACCAAATCAACATTTTTACTCGTTCTTCTTTGCATTATCAGTACCTCAAACATCAAACTACATGCCGACAGCGTGGGATTTCAATACGACGATCACGGCAACCGCATCAAAAGATGGATCATTTCAGGAGCATCACATATCAAAAAAAATGCTGATGGTGACCAACAAGAAGGAGAAGAAGAAAACAAGACGCTCAATGAGCGAAGCATCAAGATCTACCCCAATCCCACCCAAGGTGACCTGAATGTAGACGTCACAAACATTAAAGAAGGCGATGCACTCAATGCCATGGTATATGACTTAAACGGCAAGGTGCTATATGCATCTCCCATCAAAGAAGGTAGCAACCCAGTGAATTTCAGCAATGCATCTGGTGGAGTTTACATTATGCGCATCACCAATGGCAC
>CANIXM010000055.1 GCA_947471245.1 Paludibacteraceae bacterium
AGTGGCGAACAGTATCGTCCCGACCGTGTTTTGATAGATGGACAGCAAGCCACTGTCATTGATTATAAATTTGGCGATGCAGAAGACCCCAAACACCTGAAACAGGTGAGTCGCTACAAAGAGTTAATCGCACAGATGGGTTATCGGGCGTCGGGCTTTCTCTGTTATGTAAGTTTAGGGAAAGTAGTTGAAGTCTAAATGACATTATTACAGAGTCTTATTTCCACTTTGTTTGTATCCTCACATCTAGTTGAAACAATGTGTATAAGTTTAAAGCTCACGTGAGGTGCCTTCCGAATTTAAGCTGTAAATTTGCTATCTTTGTAACCCCAACCGTTCGTACCACTAACTAGCAGATGATAGACCAAAATACCATAGACCGAATCATTGATGCCGCTCAAATTCAAGATGTGGTGGGCGATTACATTGCCCTCAAGAAGCGGGGCACCAATCTATTGGGAATGTGTCCGTTTCACAATGAAAAAACACCATCCTTCATGGTGTCGCCAGCTAAGGGTATTTTCAAATGTTTCGGTTGTGGCAAGGGTGGTAATGCCGCTCATTTTGTGATGAGTCATGAGCAAATCAGCTACTATGAAGCCCTTAAAGTCTTAGCCAAAAAATACAACATTGAGGTTCATGAACGTGAACTGTCGCCAGAAGAAGTGGCGGTGCGTAATGACCGTGAGAGTATGTTTTTGGTCAATGAGTTTGCGCAAAAGCACTTTTCACATACGCTCCATCATCACATCGATGGCAAATCCATTGGACTTAGTTACTTTCGCGAGCGTGGTTTTCGGGATGACATCATCCTCAAATTTCAACTCGGATACAGCCTCGAAATACGCGACGCATTCACTCAAGCAGCCTTAAAAGCAGGTTACAACAAAGACTATTTAGTAAAGACAGGTTTGACCATTGAGGGCGACAACAATTATATTGCTGACCGTTTCAGGGGTAGGGTGATGTTTCCTGTTCATTCTCTGTCGGGAAAAGTAGTGGCATTTGGAGGCCGTATTCTTAAAAAAGATGACAAGTTAGCCAAATATGTTAACTCGCCCGAATCGGAGATTTACCACAAGAGCAACGAACTGTATGGCATCTTTTTTGCCAAAAAGTCCATCCTTCAGCAAGGGAGGTGTTTTCTTGTGGAAGGATATACCGATGTGATTTCAATGCACCAAAGTGGTATTGAAAACGTGGTAGCATCATCTGGTACAGCCCTAACGCCTCAGCAGATACGCCTCATCCATCGATTTACCGAAAATGTGACCGTCATTTATGATGGTGATAAGGCAGGTATCAAAGCTGCTATTCGTGGTATTGATTTGTTGCTCGAAGAAGGCATGAACATCAAAGTATTGTTGTTGCCCGACGGCGAAGATCCAGACTCGTTTGCCCGTAAGCTCAATGCGTCAGATTTCATTGATTATGTTGAGCGTGAGTCGTCAGACTTTATCCGCTTCAAAACCAAACTTTTATTGGATGATGCTGGCAATGACCCTGTGAAACGTGCTGGCTTGGTGCTGGACATCGTTCGTAGCATTGCCATTATCCCCAACCAGGCTATTCGAAGTGAATATGTCAAAGAATGTAGCACGCTCCTCAACGTGGAAGAGCAAATGCTCTATTTCGAAATCAACAAGCTGAAAATATCAGAAAATGAAAAACTTGGCACACGAAAACCCGATGCAGAAGCAAAGCCGACAGAACTCAACACTACGTCTCAAAACACCCAACTCACCAGTAATTCAAAGTTTCACACCGAGGAATCCAACCTCATCCACGTGCTTTTGAAACATGGGCATGAGTGTCTGACTTTTAAAGATGGAAACGAAAGTATGTCTATCACAGTAGCCAACTTTATTTTTTCGGAACTCGAATTGGATCAGTTAGAAATGAATGAGCCGATTTATCAAAAAATCATTGATGATTACAAGGTTCAACAACAGCAGCAGGATTTTGACCCCAATCGCTATTTTTTACATCATTCGGACAATGACATTAGTTTGATAAAAGCAGAGTCGATGTCCGAAAAATACCAGTTGAGTAAGATTCACTCCAAACTGAAAAAAGTAGAGACTGACTCCGAACGCTTGCTAGAAATAGTGCCACGTGTGGTGTTTGAATACAAAAATAGCATTTTGATAGACCGAATAAAGCAAAAACTCATAGAAATGAAAGCTGCCTACGAAGTCAAAAACAACCAGCGAATGGATGAACTGATGAAGGAAATGAGCCAACTGGAAGCTGTCAAAAAAGCACTTTCCAAAACATTGGGTGAAAGGATAATTATTAAGATTTAAGAAGAAGATTCAATGTAGTTGGTTGTCCTGCATGTTTAGCAAATTCTAGAAAGTGTTTCAAAAAATTAAAACTAGATTTAAAATGAAGTGCTATGAACAAATGTCGAGAGAGGATTTTATGACTTTTTTTCGTGATGATAATAAATTGAACGAATTAAGTGTAGAAGATAGGAAGGAGATTTTCAGGTATATTTTATTAGGGAGTTCAGACTTTTCCAAACAGTTGCTAGATGAAATTTTGTCGGATTATTGTGTAGAGAACCTTGAAATATTAGAAATAAAGAATGGCAAAGAAGAATGATTGGTCTAAAGATGAAACTATTATTGCTTTTAACGTGTATTGTAAAATACCATTCAAATGTAGCAGTAAAACCAATTCTACCATTATAAAATATGCAAAAATAATTGGTCGGTCGCCGTCAGCTTTAAATATGAAGGTTGGTAACTTCGGACGATTAGACCCAGAACTTAAAAAGAAAGGCATCACAGGATTAGTTAATGGTGCTAAACTAGAAGAAGTGGTTTGGGAAGAGTTTAATGGAAACTGGGAAAAACTTGCTTTTGAAAGTGAACTGCTATTAGCAAAATTTCAAAATAAACCAATTGAAGAAATAATTGATTTTGACATTGAAGGCTTACCACTAGGTAAAGAAAGAGAAACCATAATCAAAGCGAGAGTTAATCAATCATTTTTCAGAAGTACTATTTTGTCTTCATATAATCAAAAGTGTTGTATTACAGGATTATCAATTCCTGATTTTTTAGTTGCAAGTCATATTATTCCTTGGAAAACAGATGAAAAAAATCGTTTAAATCCACACAACGGTTTATGTTTAAATTCAATCCATGATAAAGCTTTTGATAGAGGTTTTATTACTATTACACCAGATTTCAAAGTGTTGATTTCAAAGTTTTTTAATGATTACTCCAGTGAAAGTGCTGTAAGAGAGTTATTTTCAAAATACAATAATCAGTCAATAATTTTACCGGATAGGTTTTTACCTTCTAAAGAATTTTTAGATTTTCACTATCATACCATTTTTAAAAAATGAATCATTGCACGAAAATTATTTTTGGAAAAGTGCACGTTGATAAATCCTTGAATGGTTCTGAATTTTTAGTTAAAGAGAAGGAAATGTATATCAAAAACTATTCATTTGATACTGAATTAGAATTAATTGCATTTTGAAAGGAGTAAATGAAACTGTGGGTTGGACTGAAATATACGAAACAGAGATAAACTCAATAAATTAGGTATCAGTTGGCATATCAATTACTTAAGTATTAATTACAAGACGATTCAATGATTCTATTTGACCAAATAATTTTCGGACCCATTCGTAGTCGGCGTTTAGGATTGTCGCTGGGTGTGAACCTGCTTCCTACCGATGCTAAGATATGTTCGTTTGACTGTATCTACTGCGAGTGTGGCTTCAATACCACCATGCAGGAGGCTGTCATACCTACCCGTGAGCAGGTACGTGAAGCGCTCGATGTGAAACTGGCTCAGATGGTAGCTGCCAATGAAATTCCTGATGTGATTACCTTTGCTGGTAATGGTGAACCGACCTTGCATGCGGATTTTGAGGAAATCATCAACGACACCTTGGAGCTAAGAGACCGCCACTGTCCTACCTCCAAAGTGAGCGTTCTTTCCAATTCTACTCGGATTCATAAGCCGTCGGTGTGCAATGCGTTGAAAAAAGTGGACAATAACATTCTCAAATTTGATACTGCCATAGACCGCACTTTGCTACTTATCGACCGCCCCACTGGAAAGGGAGTGAGCGTGAGTTGGCTCATTGAAAACCTGCAAAAGTTCAATGGCAATCTTATTATCCAAACCATGTTTCTTCGCGGAGAATACGAAGGTGAAAAAATTGATAATACCACCGATGAGGAACTGACAGCGTGGATCAATGCACTGAAACTGATATGCCCCAAGCAAGTGATGATTTATTCAATTGACCGCGAAACACCTGCACAAGGATTGGAAAAAGTGTCTGTAGATGAACTGAATATTATAGCCGAAAAACTCAGAACACATGGATTTGAAGTCTCAGTGGCAGGATAAATTCATCCCACCACTCGGCGAGTTGACGGGGAAAGTGTTGGTCTGTCCGCTCAACTGGGGGCTGGGACATGCCACCCGCTGTGTGCCAATTATACGTGGGCTGCTGGCTCGTGGCTGTGTAGTAGTAGTGGCAGCCGATGGTTATCCATTGGCATTTCTCCAGCAAGCATTTCTTACGCTTCGATTCATTGAGCTACCTTCCTATCCTATTCGCTATTCCAAATCCAATTCTCAAATCCTCGCGATGGCCGTCAGTTTGCCACGTGTGATGGCTGGCATAGTCCGTGAGCACTTATGGCTGAAAAGTATCATCAAAAATGAAACGTTCGACTACATCATTTCCGACAATCGATTTGGGATGTGGCATCCAGAGGTACATTCCATCTACATCACTCACCAGATGATGATCAAAATGCCACGTGGCTTAAAATTCATGGAGAGCCCGGTTTGGAAAATACATCAACGAGTTATCACAAAATACAATCAATGTTGGATTCCAGACTTGGAAGCTGATGGTGGATTAACACATGATTTGGCTCACCGATATCCACTGCCTGCACATGCCAGATTTATAGGCGCTTTGTCCAGATTTGACCAATTGACTACCGTAGAGCCAGATACTAGCTATCAGATTTTGGTATTGGTTTCGGGCATTGAGCCCCAGCGCACACTTTTTGAGCAGGTGATGATTCGTAGGTTTGCAGGGTCCAGTGAAAAAGTGCTCATCCTTACTGGGCAACCGTCTGACCAACTTCCCACACTGCACAAAGGAAATATCACACTACTCCCACACCTCGATGATGATAAATTAGCTGCCACCATCCTGGGAGCCGAGAAAATCATTTCCCGCTCTGGCTATTCCACCATCATGGATTTGTATGCGCTAGGGTGCCTTCACAAAGCAGAACTTATTCCCACACCTGGGCAAACCGAACAAGAATATTTGGCTACTGTTCATCCATAACTCACCCTTCACCATTTGTTTGTACGATTTTCACTGATAAATCGTTCCCTTTCACTGATTCTATAATTAACATTTGAGAGTTTGTATTACATTTGCTTCATCAAAAAAATGACAGCACTCTCTATCAAATGTTGTTTCACCAAATAAACCTAAACACACCTATGAAACTAAAAAAGAACGTGGCCACAAGCGAAGAAGGATTTATTTTCAATCCCTCTACTGGCGATTCATTCTCTACCAATCCCATTGGGAAAGACATTTTAGTGCTTCTTAAAGAAGATAAATCCGTCAAGGAAATTATAGAAGCTATCTGCGAAAAGTACGATGTGGAACCAGCTCAGTTTGAAAAGGATCTTGACGATTTCAAATCGCAACTTAGTGATTACGCTATTTTAGACTAATGGATATGGAAAAATCAACCAACCAACAACGCAAATTAGTCATTGCAGTCACCGCACTCAATGCCATAGACAGTCCTGGTCCTGGTGTGGCTGTAATCAGAGCCATCAGAGAGTGTCCCGATTTTGACGTTCGCATCATTGGCTTATCCTATGAAGCGCTCGAGCCCGGCATTTACATGCACGATGTGGTGGACAAAACTTATCAAATACCTTACCCATCCGCTGGTACAGATAGTCTTTTTGGCAGATTGCTCCACATCCACGAGATTGAAAAGATAGATGTGTTGATACCCAATTTTGATGCTGAGCTGTTCAATTTCATCAAACTACGCGACAAACTAAAAGCTTTAGGCATTCACACTTTCTTGCCAGACTTGGAGCAGTTTGAAGCGCGTGACAAAATGAAGCTCTTTGAATTTGGAAAAAAGCATGGCCTTCATGTTCCTGCTGACAGAGTCATCTTTTCATCACGTGATTTACCTTCTGTGGCCTCGCAAATGGGCTACCCGATGGTGGTAAAAGGAAAATTTTATGACGCCATCATAGCCAATACGTTGGAACAAGCCGAAAAAGCATTCTATAAAATTCAAGCCAAATGGGGACTACCCATTATCGTACAGGAATTTATCAACGGTACTGAGATAAATATTGCCGCTCTGGGCGACGGTGAAGGAAATGCCATCAGCGTGATACCGATGCGCAAACTCTACATCACCGACAAAGGAAAAGCATGGGCGGGAATTACGCTTGAGGAACAATCATTCATTGACCTTGCCAAAACGTTTATCAAAGCTACCAAATGGAAAGGCGGATGCGAACTGGAAGTGATGCAAACTTCGGATGGCAAATCCTACATCATGGAAGTAAACCCTCGCTTCCCAGCTTGGATTTATCTCACCGCTGCAGCTGGTCAAAACCAACCTGCATCACTTGTCAAACTGGCACTGGGCGAAAAACTCAAACCCTACACCGACTACGAAGTGGGCAAGATCTTTATCCGATACGCTTGGGATCATATTACCAACATTGCTGAATTTCAAAAAATTTCTGGCACTGGAGAACTTTAAATAATTGATAATTGACAATTGATATTCGGAAAGGACACATTCTTAAGAAACAAAAAATGATTCTTAATTTACACCAAACTTATTAATAATCACACCTCAAAAAGTCCCCCTTGGGGGATTTAGGGGGCTAACTTACAAATACACCAATATGGAAAAGCTAAGATACGAAAGACCTATTGTTCAAAAGATGAACAAAGGATTAATGAATAAATTCGGAACTCGTACTGAATATGAGCCAGTAACGCACATCGAAGGAGTGCCAGTAAAAAGCATGATAAGCCAGTATGGATCACCACTTTTCGTGATTTCCGAAAAGCAGATTCGTCGCAATTTTCAAAGTGCCAATCGCATTTTTAAGACTCGTTACCCGAAAGTGCAGTTTGCGTGGTCGTACAAAACCAACTACATGGATGCCGTGTGCAAGGTATTTCATCAAGAGGGTTCATGGGCAGAAGTGGTGTCGGGATTTGAGTATGAAAAGGCATTGCGCAATGGAGTTCCTGGAAATAAAATCATTTTCAATGGTCCTGACAAGAGCGATGCGGAACTACTCAAAGCAGCACAAAACAATTCGTTGATACACATCGACCACTTCGACGAACTGTACTCACTCATCAAAATCAGCGAGGACAATCACCTCAAACCTCGCGTGGCCATCCGTGTAAATATGGACACAGGCATTTATCCTAAGTGGGATCGCTTTGGGTTCAATTATGAAAATGGGCAAGCTTGGAATGCATTGACCAGAATAGTCAACTCGGATAATCTTGAGCTAGTAGGACTTCATTGCCACATTGGAACTTTCATGTTGGCACCATGGGCCTATGCCAATGCCGCAAGCAAGTTGTGTGAACTAGCTTGGAGTTTGAAAGAAAAATTCAAAATGACCATTCAATACATCGATCTTGGTGGTGGTTTCCCATCACAAAACACCTTGAAAGGATCCTATCTTCCAGGTTCAGACACGGTTCCATCCATTGATCAGTTTGCTGATGCCATTACGGATGTGATCCTTGGTTATGGCTTCAAACATGAAGACCTACCGATGTTAATCCTTGAAACAGGTCGCGCACTGATAGACGATGCGGGCTATTTACTTGGTTCGGTTCTTGCCACCAAGCGCCTTTCGGATGGACGCAGATCTACCATCATGGACTTTGGTGTGAATACGTTGTTTACCGCATTTTGGTATGATCACAAAATCAGTCCTGCACAAGAATTTGGTCATCACAGCGAGGAAATGGTGCTTTATGGCCCCTTGTGTATGAACATCGACATCATCCGCGAAAGCATTACTTTGCCACTGTTAGAAAAAGGAAATCATGTGGTGGTGCACAAAGTGGGTGCGTATAACATGACACAATGGATGCAATTTATCACCCTTCGTCCCAACATCGTGATGATAGATATGGATAACCACACGCATGTGATACGCAAAGCAGAAACGCTGGATACGCTTTTGGAAAATGAGCAAATTCCATCTCATTTGGAATATAATCCACTGACACCTGTTGCATCATCCACGGTAGAGACATCCAAAGTTTAGAGCCATTTGCCTTGTACGCTTCGGTTTTTATTCTACTGATGAATGGAAATACCTATCTTTGAAAACCAATATTACAAGTCATGGAATTACCACTTTAATGGGTAATTCTATGACTTTGTTAATGAACCTAATTAATAGAAAATCATGGCATTAAAAGACAGCATACACAATTTTAAGACCATTATTCTTCCTGCAATACTGAACAGCTATTCGGTGGTGTTCTTTTTCAACAAC
>CANIXM010000056.1 GCA_947471245.1 Paludibacteraceae bacterium
AGTGAGGTAGGCGGTTAAAAATCGTCCTGTTTGAGTCCCGTCGTATTTCGACGGGATGAGTTTGGACGATTTGAGCCTGCCGAGCGCTAGTTTTTCGAGTGAAGCGGGCAGAGTCTTGACTTTTTTTGCTTACTTTTTTGTGTCAAGACAAAAAAGTAAGTGGGGTTGAGGGGCAAAGCCCCTGTTGGAATAAACATTATGTCGATTTACGGATAGTCAAAAATAAAAAATTAGTTTGGCATGTGGTACTTTTTCAATTCGGCTCTCAGCGCATTGCTTTTGCCGTCAGTGACTTTATCCATCCACGCCCAAAATTTGGGTCCATGATTCATCTCCTTGGTATGGCAAAGTTCATGCAAAATCACATAATCCACCAAATGCTGTGGCAACAAAAGTAAATACAATGAAAAATTAATGGTCTTCCTACCAGAGCAACTTCCCCATCGAGTTTTGCTAGATTGAATTTTTACATCCTGCACCGTAAATCCATATTTTGCAGCATGTGCCAAAGTTCTAGCAGGCAATAACCTTTTAGCTTCATTTCTAAGGAAATAACTGATGCCATTCCAAAATTGTTTTTGATTTTCGTCCAGCCTGCAGTTCATGTGGTTGGGATACTGTATGGTCAACAGTTCATTCTTCAATAAAAAATGAATGTTCATTCTCTCTGTAGGAACTGCCACAACCTTAAAACTAAGTGTTTGCAAAACAGTATTTTCATCAACATAAATATTGCTTTGAGCAATGGAATTGCTAAGCTTAGATTGTTTGGCAACAAGTTTTTTGCGTATGGAGTTGATAAACTTCATGGCATCATCAGGCGTAGAACTACCTGGCAATGTAACCTTTAGCCCTGATTTTAATATCCGAACACCGATATGTTTGGCTCGGGCATTTCTTACAAATTCAATATTTCCTAATTCAGCATCAGAAAGCATACTACACCACTTGATAAAGAGTAAGTTAAAACTAATTATCCACAAAGGTACATTTTTTTGTACAAGAAAACTTTGATATATGGTGTAAACGAATAACTTTGCAGAATAAATATTTTAACAATTCTGAGAATAAGCACAGTTGATTCATGATTAAAGCAACAGACATTCGTAAAAGTTATGGCTCGCTAGAGGTTCTAAAAGGAGTAAACCTGACGGTTCAAAAAGGTGAAATTGTATCCATAGTAGGCCCCAGTGGTGCAGGCAAAACTACTCTTTTACAAATACTTGGCACGCTAGACAAACCGAATGGAGGTGATGTATTGGTCAACGGGGTTAATTTCAGTGCACTCGGAGAAAAAGAGTTGGCAGCTTTCAGAAACTTAAAAATAGGCTTTATCTTCCAGTTTCATCAGTTGTTACCAGAGTTTACGGCATTGGAAAATGTGCTGATACCAGCAATGATTGCTCGTAAAGATATAAAGGAGTCTACCCAAAAAGCAAAAGAGCTATTGGCATTCTTGCAACTGACAGACCGGAGGGAGCATAAACCCAACGAACTCTCAGGAGGTGAGAAGCAACGAGTAGCAGTGGCAAGGGCACTTATCAACGAACCGTCGTTGATTCTAGCTGACGAGCCCTCTGGAAGTTTAGACTCAAAAAATAAAGACGAATTGCACAAATTACTGTTTGAACTTCGCGAAAAATTTGGATTGACCATCGTGATAGTAACCCATGACAAGGAGCTGGCAGCACTGTCTGACAGAGTAATTGAAATGAAAGACGGTCTGATTTTAGATAAAAATAATTGATAAGGAATGATACCCGATTAAACAATACGGATTTTTTAATTACTAAAAAAAATTTGGCACATTATGAAAAGAAGTAGCATATCTCTCATTGTATTATTTATTACCGCTGTATGTTTTGCTGAGTCATCAGACAGTCTTTTCCTCTCTGGGGTAAGAAAGGGCAATGCCAAAGACTATGCAGGAGCAGTGTCAGACTTTTCGAAAGCTATAAAAGCGCATCCGACACATGCTGAAGCTTATGTGAAAAGAGGTATCGCAAAATCATATTTGATGGACTATGAAGCTGCCGTAGAG
The DNA here is from genome assembly GCA_947471245.1 of Paludibacteraceae bacterium. Lineage (GTDB taxonomy): Bacteria > Bacteroidota > Bacteroidia > Bacteroidales > Paludibacteraceae > Paludibacter. The sequence continues at coordinate 2,042 of CANIXM010000056.1, forward strand.
GACTTTTCGAAAGCCATCGAACTCAACCCCAAATACGAGCAAGCCTATTACCAAAGAGGGCTAGCAAGAGACCTCGCAAAAGATTACGAGAATGCACTGCTCGATTTTGATGTCGCGCTAACTAACAACCCCAAAAATGCCGATGCATTTTTCCAAAAAGCACTTACATTGGCGGTGTTGAAACGTCACTCTGATGCCATTGATGAATTTAATAGAGCATTGGAACTTGATCCAGAAAATGCCAAAATGGTCTATTACAGAGGAGTATCCAAAACAGAAATATCAGATTATTTGGGAGCTATCGAGGATTTCTCGAAAACCATAGAAATTGCACCCAATAACTCAGAAGCCTACATCCGTAGAGGAATAGCCAAAGGATCGCTAAAAGACTTACCAGCAGCCATCGAGGATTTCACAAAAGCCATTGAAATAGACCCTAAAAACGAGGGGGCTTATTACAACAGAGGACTGGCACGTGACACCAAATCGTCAATTGCCGATTTTGACAAAGCCATTGCCCTCAAACCCAACTATGTAGAAGCCTACATCCGCAGAGGAATAGCCAAAGGTATGCTCAATGACACCAAAGGTAGCTTAGAAGACCTCTCGAAAGCCATTGATAATGCACCAAACAACTCTGATGCTTATTATAACAGAGCGATAGGTTATAAAAAAATAAATGAACTAAGTAGCGCCCTTGCCGATTTCACACGTGTAACAGAACTTGACCCCAAAAACGCAATTGCATTTTGTAACAAAGGTGAGCTGGACATCAAATTTGAATACTATGCCGATGCGGTGAAAGCACTCACCAAAGCAATAGCAATTAAACACGATTTTTCAATTGCATACTACCTCAGAAGTCAAGCCTACGCCAAACTTAATGACAAAGAAAAAGCATGCTCGGACTACAATCAAGCAAAACAATTGGGGTATCAATCTTCACCATTTGATTTCAAAAAACCATGCGATTAAACCCAAAACATTCCCGTCAATAAAATGATAGAATGTGAATAATCAATCATTTTATATATTTGAAATTGAAAATTAACATGAATAATCCCCATAAAATGTACCATTTATGAGGGATTTTCGCTATTTTTGTACTCAAAAGTTTTTACTTAAATTTACAATCCATAATATAATTCATCAGTAAATACGTAATCAATTGATTTTCAAATAATAAGCAAAACGTTAGTGGAAAGATAAATTTTCGGAAAGTCGCCACACTATGCTTGTAATACTGTAATTTCCAACGTAAATTTGGAGTTTATAGATATATTTTTAAGTCAAATTTGACATTGAATTAAAACAATTGATTACTTTTGGAAAAAATTTTAAACACGACAATTATGAAAAAGCTGATTTTATTTTCTTTGATTGTTCTAAGCAACATCGCTTCTTATGGACAGAACTTTCCTGGGACGAATGTAGAATTGCTTATCGGCAAAGAACTGAAAGTTAAAGAAAAAGATGAATCATTGCAAAGATATGGTTACAACGATTTCTATTCAGATGCAGCTCTGAAAAGAAAATTCAATTGTTGTGAAAACAAACAAAACACACGTTACAAAACCCTCGTAGGAAAGACATTCAAAATGTTGAGTTTTGAACCCTATACCGATTTGATGGGAGTCGAAAAATTCAAACTTAAAATTGAAAACCCTGAGGTGGGTATAATGTATTATGATTATGACCCTCGTTTCGAATTAGAGTTTGAATTTGAAGTCATGGGTGGTATAGAATATCCTGAGGGCTTTTTCTGCAAACACATCGTTAGTACCAATGACATGTTTACTGGCGAATTGGACTATGCAACACCATTTGCTCCAGTAGAGTTTTACAAAATAGTGAAAGGCAATACAGCTCGCACACAAATCACACTTAAAGCACAAGCACCAATACTTACACTCAATGTGAAAGGAGTAATAATACTTCTTGAAAATGGCTTCCGAATTGAACGTCCAGAAGCCAGAATTGAAATCAAAAAAATCAAGGCATTAGACGGTAGTGACGCTTTTCTTTACACATCGGTGTTTGACTTAGCTGAAAATGACATCAAACTGTTGACCGAAAACCGAATACTCAAATACAGATTATTCAAACATGACACCAATGTTACCACAGGAGAAACATTGATGAATTACATGAGATGCATTGCTGAAAAATAATTAGCAGTGTAATTACAATTTTCGAAATGGCTAGGCAGCATTGATTATTGGTCTTGAAAAACAATAAAAAATACTAGTTATACTTTTGAGCATTTTTACGCGCAACATGCAAGAAAATTAATGAATGTATGTAAATGGCGCAACAACAAGTTCAATAAAAAGAGAATTTTCGCAAACGGAAATAAATTCGTTCAATACCATTATTTACAAACGACTTTCGATTAGCACATTCAATTATCTCGATTGATTATTTATACAAAGACAATTAGAACACGATAAATATGAAAAAACTAATTTTATTTTCTTTGATCATCCTAAGTAACTTCACTTATGGACAGAATTTTCCCAGCACTAGTGTAGAGCTTTTACTTGGCAAAGATCTTAAAGTGCGAGAAAAAGCTGAGTCAATACAAAAATATGGCTACAGAGACTTCTATATTAGTGATTTATTGAAGGTGAAATATGATGCTGGTCAGAGTGATGCCAACACCAGGTATGAGTCATTAGTAGGAAGAGTGTTCAGACTGATCGAATACAAACAGTACACCGATAAAACAGGTGCAAAGAAATTCGTTTTGAAGGTGGAAAATCCAGAAACTGGAGTTTTGTATTATGATTATGACCCACGCTTTGAGGAAGAATTTGAATTTGTGGCAATCGGTGGCTTAAAGTATCCAGACGGATTCTTTGATACGTTCGTAAAATCATTCAGAGATAAGTTCAAAAACGAAAAATCATACTCTACACCTCAAGGATGTGACAAAATTACTTTCTTGAAAACAATCAATCATCCAAGCGTATTTAATCCTAGCAAAACAAAAAGTACCATCTTCATGCAAGTAAGCGAGATAGCTAGCGATATTAAGCTAAACTCACAAGGGATGACCATCTTACTTGAAAATGATTTGAGAATAGACATCCCTAGAGAAAAGCTAAGAGTAGAAACCAACAGTACTACTGAAGGGTTTGTATACACTGCGTTCTTAGAACTAAGACCAGAACACATCAAAATGCTGTCTGAGAATAAAATGACTGACTACAGACTCTATTTGTATGACAAAGAAATTGTATGTGGAAACACACTAAAAGAGTATTTGAAATCAATAGTAAAAGCAGGTGAGAAACCTGTGGTTAAACCAGTAGAGAAACCAAAAGAGGAAGTAGAAGTCGTAAACCCAAAAGACCCAAAAAACAAAAATGGTGCTAAAGGGAAAAATGCCAAAGATGTCAAAGGGAAAAGTGCTAACGGAAAAGACTCAAAAGGCAAAGATACTAAAAAGAAAAAATAAGTAGGGCAAAGCGATTAAGTCTGCATCCGATTACTTTAAAGTAAACAATTTAATGACTTTAAATCCTTGTAACGACTTAGTATGTGAGTACATATATTAAAATTTTACGATATAAAAACATTTGATTACTTTTGACATAAAATTAAAAACAAAGCAATTATGAAAAAACTGATTTTATTTTCTTTGATTGTTCTAAGCAACATATCTTACGGACAAAGCTTTCCTGGCTACAACTTAGATTTGCTTCTTGGTAAAGAGCTAAGGGTTAAGGAAAAAAAGGAATCATTACAACGATTTGGATACAACGATTTCTATGCAGATGATAGCTTAAAAACTCACTTCGACTGCTGTGAAACTGTAGATAACTCAAAGTATTTGAGCCTTGCAGGAAAATCATTCAAAATGGTTAGCTACGAAGCATACCTAGATATTGCAGGTGCTACTAAGTTCAAAGTGAAAGTGGACAACGCAGAAACAGGTACTATCGTTTACGACTATGATCCACGTTTCGAAAATTCATTTGCATTTGATGTAATAGGTGGTATCCAATACCCTCAAGAGTTTTATTGTAAGGACATTTTCTTTTCTGTAGATAAATTCTCGGGTGAAATCTCCTACTCAACACCCCATGCACCTGTTGAGTTTTACAAAATCATCAAAGGAAATACTGCAAGAACACAAATTTCCTTGAAAGTTTATGGTAGCCAATTGGTACTTAACACAAAAGGTGTTTACATCCTATTGGAGAATGGATTCAGAATTGAAAGACCAGACGCCAAAGTGAATGTATCTGCAGTAAAATGTGCAGCTGGATATATGTATTCTGCTTTCTTTGACTTAAACGAAAACGACCTAAAACTATTAACTGCCAATAAAATGACAGACTACAGATTGTACATTTACGATGATGTAGTTACAACTGGCAACAAACTGATGGAATACTTGAAATGTATTGCATCTAAATAAAACCCATATCATAATTGCTTTATAATACACGAAATGCGCCTCAGTGATGAGGCGCATTTCATTTGTTAAAAACAATAAAGTAGTCCCGCCGGGAATCGAACCCGGATCTAGTGTTTAGGAAACACTTGTTCTATCCATTGAACTACAGGACCAATCTAGAGAAGTGCAAAATTACATCTTTTTAATGAGAAAATAAAATGAATAATCCATCTATTACAAAGTCACAACAAACTATCGTATTTTCAACGCTACTTCTTGCATGGTTTGTTGTCAATATTCTACAGTCCGTATTTACTGAAATCAATGCCGATGAAGCCTATTATGCACTTTATGGGCAGCATCTGGAATGGGGTTATTTCGACCATCCTCCAATGGTGGGATTGATGACACGCTTAAGTTCACTCCTTTTTGATGGTAATCTAGGTGTTAGGTTTATGACTGTCATTATGCAATTGGCATGCCTACTGCTCACATGGGGTACAATCAATAAAGCAAATAGAACTTTACAAAACACTTACATCTTCTTCACCGTCGCTTTTGCATCTGTAATGTTTTCAGCCTATGGGTTTATCACCACTCCTGATGCACCTCTACTACTATTTACTTCACTATTTTTGTTCGGCTACAAAAAATTCCTTGCATCAATGGACTGGTATGCTGTAATTATTCTGATTATAGCTTCAGCAGGTTTGGCTTATAGCAAATATCAAGGTATATTGCTAATTGCTTTAGTCGTCCTATCCAATCTAAAACTCATCAAAACAGTAAAATTTTGGTTTATCGTAATAGTATCGCTTGTACTAATACTCCCACATATTTATTGGCAATACATCAACGACTTTCCTAGTATAAAATACCATGTAGTATCCAGATCTAGTGGATTCAAATGGGGCTATCTATTCGAATATCTACCTAATCAGTTGGCTACATTTAATCCTTTTGTACTTGGAGCTGTAATATATGCCATGTACAAACACAAAGCCACTGAGGATTTTGAAAAAGCACTGTACTTCATCATCATTGGATTCATTGCCTTCTTTGGCATAACAGCCTTTAGAGGACATGTGGAACCTCACTGGACAGTAGCTGCAAGTGTAGCAATGATGATACTATTAGTAAATAAATCTTCAACAGACATCCCGTTTGCTAAATATATTAGAAAGTTTGTATTTGGATCAATTGTACTATTGCTCATAGCCAGAGTACTAATATGCACAACATTGCTTCCAGAGCGTATTCAATTTCACAGCAAGCAACAGAAGTACTTGGCTACTCAAGAAATAGCGGGAAACAGACCAGTAATCTACAGCGGTTCGTTTCAGAACCCATCGCTTTATCATTATTTTACGGGCAAGAATAGTACAGTTATCAGCTCGTTAATGTCGAGAATTACCCAATTCGACCTTTGGAAGTTTCAGCAACAATACCAAGGAAAACCAGCATATATCGTCATGCATATAGATGGTAAATCTCAAACCTACACTTCAAAATCGGGATTGATTATTGAAGGATACTTTGTCAATCGGCTTCAAACGACTGATCATATTAAAATTGACTTTGAAACCACAACACGATTACAACAATCACAAGTAGCAGTAATGGAACTGATGATCACAAACCCTTCGAATGTGGATTTTGAAATGAATCATCAAGAACTACCGGCACGCATAGAAGTGGTGTGGATCAACAATCAAGACATCATTTGTACACCTTGCCAAATCACAAAGCAAATTGATATTATAAAAGCACATCAAACAATCAAAACAGCTATTCGATTTGTGGTACCAAAAATAGACATTAACAAATACAAACTAGGTGTATGTCTTAGTTCGGACTTCGGACCATCAATTAACTCAATATTCTCACCAATAGAAAAGCACTAAGCAATGTTAAATAGCATTCTGATATTCAAACTTATAAAATTTTGCTGTGTCGGATTTTCTGGCATGATTTTGGACTTTGGCACCACATCGGTTCTCAAAGAAAAAGTGAAAGTCAATAAGTACATTTCAAATTCGATGGGTTTTGTACTTGCCGCAACATCCAACTATTTTCTAAACAGAATGTGGA
>CANIXM010000057.1 GCA_947471245.1 Paludibacteraceae bacterium
ACATATCTGTTAATGCTCTAGTTATTCGGCCATTGCCATCTTGAAAAGGGTGAATAGTAACAAACCATAGGTGTGCAACTGCTGCCTTAATAACTAAATCAATTTTTTCTTCTCTGTTAAACCATTCAAGAAAACGATTCATTTCTGTTTCAATTAAATTGGCATCTGGAGCCTGAAAATGGACATTTTCTCGTCCTGCAGCACCTGAGACCACTTGCATTGGTCCAGCAGTATCCTTTCGCCAATCGGCAACTGTGATTTTGAATATCCCACTTCTACCCATTGGGAACAATGCAGCATGCCAGTCGAAAAGTCTTTCAGCCGTTAATGGCTGATAGCAGTTTTGTGTAGCATCAATCAACATCTGAACCATTCCCTCAATATTTCTGTCTGATGTGACAGAACCAGCGAATTCTAAACCTAAAAATTTTGCAATTGATGACCTTACCTGTTCAGGATTCAATAGTTCTCCTTCAATTTCTGCTGATTTTAGAACGTCTAATGTCAATGTTTCTAGTAAAGCTTCATCCCTCAGGTCAAAGCCTAACGATTCCATTTTGCCAATCAGACGACCCTGAAGGTTTCTTGCCTCGCTTAGTTGGCCAATAAGTTCGTCACTTTTCCAAGTAAAGTTTGGCCAATTGTCTTTTTCATGGATATAATTGCTCATTCGATGTAAAATTTGCAACAAATATACAAATTATTCTCCGCATTCAGTTGCTTTCGTTGCATTATTTGCAACGATTATCTCCGTTATTCGTTGCATATCAATTTTTCTATGCTTGAAGTAAGGTTTTTTTTATTGCCTAGAGGGCTTTAAAATACTTTCCGTGACGAACATGTACAGTTCGCAGAAGCAGGATCGTAATCACCAAATATTATAATATTTTGGTGATTACAATCACCAAAATCATGGTTTTTGGGGTTTCTTACATCCATACTTTTACATTAGAAATTTGTCAAAATTATCTCTGTGAATGATTTCTATTTCAGCGCCTGGATATGCTTTTGTAAATACTTTTGAAACGGATGTTTTCTTTTTTGGATTCCATTTGAACTCGTATGCTATTGTTTTTCCGTCATACTCTTCTATATAATCAATTTCTTGTTGAGCTGTAGTGCGCCAAAACCAGCTATTTACCCATTTTTGATTGTATTCCAAATACTTAACTCTTTCGCTTATCATGAAGTTTTCCCACAATGCTCCAATATCTTGACGCATTTCTGCCGTTGAAAAATCGGCAATTAAAGCGTTTCGAATGCCATTGTCATAAAAATAGATTTTCTTGCTCGATTTTAATTCATTGCGTAAATTGCGACTCAATGACCTCAATCGAAAAATTACTTTGGACTGCTCTAATAAAACGATGTATTTCTCTACTGTGATTTTGTCTAATTCTACCATGTTACCCAGTTCGTTGAACGAGACTTCACTGCCTACCTGATATGCCAACGCCTGAAGTAATTTCAAGAGTTTATCCGGTTTTTTTATTCGTTCCCATTCCAGAATATCTTTGTATAAGTAGCTGTCAGTGAGTTGGTGAAGTATTTGTTTTTCAGCTCCGGAGTTGCAAACTACATCAGGATAATATCCATAAATCAAGCGTACTGACAAGTGTTTCATTTCTTCAAACAAACCGTGATGTGCCACCATTTCACCAAATGACAGTGGAAAAAGTTGATATTCCCATTTTCTACCTGTGAGTGGTTCATTAACTTTGTTTGCGAGCTCAAATGCTGAACTACCTGTAGCTATCAGTTGAATTTCAGGCATATTGTCAGTGATCAACTTTAGTTTAAGCCCAATGTTTTCAATCCGTTGAGCCTCATCAATAACGATAACTTTGTTTTGTTCGAAAAGTGTTCTAAACCGTTCAACCGATACATTCTCAAATAAAGTCCGAACACCCATTTCGTCGGCATTAAACCACAAGACCTGTTGTTGGTCAGCCATCAATAGCTTCAACATTGTGCTTTTGCCTACTTGTCGTGCTCCAATTAGAATGATGGATTTTCCTTGATGAAATTTGCTCGAAATTACTTCAGATAACTTACGTTTAATCATAGTTTTATTTTTTATTATTGCAAAAATAATCAATTTTAGTGAATGTAATCACCAAATATCATAATATTTGGTGATTACATTCACTAAAATCATAGTTTTTGGGGTTTGTAGATATTTTGGAGCGTTTGTTACTTGTTGGGTGAACAATGTTTCCTGTTTAGGAATGAATATTCTACTTTGTGATGGAGGTGGAGTGTGGGAGGGGGATTATTAAAAACAAACCTACTAAAGATTCATTCTCTAGTAGGTTTGCAAAGTATGGTGTTCTATTAGAAATTATTTAATAATTTGCACTTTTTTGAACAATTGAGTATCAGCAGTTTTGATTTTCAAAATATAGCTACCATTTTCAATATTGCTTACATTTAAAGTAGATACATTGTTAGCAGAGATAACCGAAATGCCATTTAAGTTGATAAGCTCTAGTGATTGGATGTTGTCAACTCCAGAAACATTCACATTTTCTGATGTTGGATTTGGAAACACAACTGCTTCTGTAGCGTTAGCATCATTGATGTCAGTAGCTACAGTTTCATATTTGATAATAAGCTTTGGAGCTGCAGCAGGCTCACCGTCATACGACTCTACCTCACGAGTTCCTTTTCCTTTTAGGTAAAATGCAATTGCATTTCCTGATGCCCAGTTGGTTCTATCTACCAACTTTTGAAGAAGTGGAGCTATATTTGATGTTTGAGCTTTGGAGTCCACAACATTGAAATCACCAGTAGCAATTGTCCATTTGATAGAATCAATCATTTTCGAACGAGAAGACACGCTATAGGGAACACTTTGTGTATTGTCAAAAGTGGCTGCGTTGTCAGTTTTTTCAGCCCAAATATATACTTCAAATGGATCAGCATTTTTAGCGGTAGCGTCCAATTCAAACTCAATTACAGCAGAATTAATTTTTGTACCTTTAGCCAAAGTTACATTTTTAAAACGAACTGCTACCATTTGAGGTGAAAGTCCGTCTTTGCTCTCGCTACCTAATTCTAGATCTGAACTACCAATGTCGGTTGCTCCGGCTTTAGCTGGGTCCAACCATTCTTCCATGTCGTCGCCTCCATCATTAATTTGAAGCGTAAGTGTTTGTTCTACAGCAAAAGCTGAAACAGAAAATAGTAATAATCCTAAAAAAAGTAGTTTTTTCATTTTGTTGAAGTTTTGTTTGAAATTTTTGTTTGAAATGTGTTACAAAGTAATATAATTGATATTTAACGTGTGTGTCAATACTATATCAATTGGTTTACATTGTCGTGAAGTATTGATTACATCAAGGTGGTGTTTTCCTCATAAAAAAATAAGCACCAACAATTCATTGTTGGTGCTTATTCATTAGATTATGTGTGTTTTACTTTTTGATTATCGTACGATGGCTTACTGTTTCGTTTTTCATGTCAACAACCTGTAGGAAGTAAACACCACTAGGCAATTCACTTAGGTTGATAGAAACTGTTTTTGAATTATTAATTTCCTTTGAAGCTACAGCTACACCACTGGTGTTTTTTATGCTAATTTTATAGTTGCTTTCAAGGTCAAATTCGATGTGTATTTCATCGCTTGTTGGGTTAGGAAACAAATTTACAATGTCTGAAGAGTTGTTTGTTTTTTCCTCTACCGTTGAGTCGTTTTCAATTGTGTTTTCACTGGCTTCGATTACTTTAGCTAGAGGAGAAGTGTATTCTACATAAAGAAGTGGAGCTTGTGATGCCGAACCTTCATAAGCTTCAGCGGTTCTTGTTCCTGTTCCGGTGATGATAAATGCCATAGCACTTGTGCTAGCATATCCTGTGCGGTTAACAATCTCTTGTACTATTGTTTTCATTTCTGGAGTTCTTTCATTTGCACTTGCAGCACCTACTGTATTCCATGATGGGATGCTGTTCCATGCAGTAGATGATGTAGTTTTAACCCTGTTAGAAACGTTTTTAGATGCTGTGGTAAAAGCTGCTGCATTATCCGATGCTTCACCTTTGATAGTTACTGATGTTGCGCCTGTTGTCTTTTCGTCGCATGTAAATTGGATGTATGCTTTGGTGATGGTTGCACCTTGTGGTATGTTCAACCCAGTGAATCTTAACCCTATGGTTTGATTGCCATAAGTAGTACCATCATATACCAATTCTATATCTGAACTGTTGGTGTAGATAGCACCACTTATTCCCTCTTCTACATCATCCATTCCAGTAACAATACGTTTTGATACCACTACTGGGGTTCCGCCAGCAGCATTTACATTTATCGAAACAGCCGTAGAAGTAGTAATAGCGCCAGCATTATCGGTAGCTTTGGCTGTCAAGCTGTAAGTTCCAGCCACCACACTTGCCCATGTGTATGAATATGGTGCTGTTAGATCTTCGCCTAATTTGGTTGTTCCTTGAAAAAACTCAACTTTAGCAATAGTACCATCGGTGTCAGCAGCTGAGGCATTGATTACTACGTTTGCAGGGGCTGTAAAAGTAGCACCGTTTGTAGGACTGGTGATAGAACATGTTGGCGCTTGGTTGGATGTGCCACCACTTACCCATATCGGTGATGAGATGGCTTCACCACCATCTGCTTGTGTCACTTTTACAAAATACCAATCTCCATTTGAAGCTGTTAAGCTATAGGTTTGATTGACATTTGTAGTGTTGATGGTCCATGTTTGATATGCAATACCGTTTTTATATAACATAACTGTTGAAAATGCTTCAGCATTACCGTCAGTTGCTAGTACGGCCATGTTCAATGTGCCACCAGTAACAGTTGACCCCATTTCAGAACCATTCATTTTAAATGATAATGCAATGTTAAGATCTGATGTAGAATAAAATCTTCTTGCTTTCATAGCATTATAAAGGTCTGTTCTCGTAAGATTATTTGCCAATATCGCCATTTTGTAAGGTGTCATCACACCCCAGTTGGTTCCGTGGTTGTCTTCGGCACCTGATGCACCTATTTTCCATCCACGTGCATTGGCTTCTTGGTAATAACCCATTGTGCCATCACCAGTATAGAACCCATCATTGTAAAAATATTCTGCAAAACCATCTGTTTTGTTCCACAATTCCATTCCAACGAATTTGTCGCTTGCTACATCAGTAAATCTGTCGAAAGAGTTGCTGCCTTCACGTCCGGGATGGTTGAAGAATGCTACACATTCACGTGATGAAAGCCACGTAAGTAATCCATCAAATGTAGTTGTTCCTGAAGTTGAAGAACTTGTGTAATCACTTGAATTAATTATTGCAATGTGTCCATAAGTGCTGTGTGACCATTCGAAACCATAGAAAGCTGTAAAAACACCATCTTGGTTGTAGCTGTCTGCTGTACTTTTAGTAGTAGTGTACTCAGCAGCTGTTGTTGATTCTGCATGATCAGCTAAACTGAAAAAGTCCAAGCCATTGGCTTTTGCAGTACTGTAAGCCGAGCTTTGTGAGCCAGAACCATCAGAAACAGTAGAGTGGTTGTGTAGTGAGCCATAATATACATTATAGCCACCAATTGATTGTGCACTAACATTACTTACATAAAGCATACAAAGAAATGCAATTACTGAAAATTGAACGTTTTTGTTTTTCATTTTTGATTCGATTTTTAATTGAATAATTATGTTTGAAAATCATTTGTTTGATGTTGAACGATGTGTAAGTGTACAATGTTGATGTAAGTTAAATATATGTGTTAATGGTTGTATTATTAATAAAAAGAATATTAAAATTTGAATTATTGCAAATTAATCGAATTGATATTTAGACGATGTTACATTGTGTATCTTTAAGTGTTAAAATAATATGAATAAATGGTTACAAGAATTATAGGAGAATGGAATTGAGAGTGACTAAAGGAAAGATATCTGTTGTGGTTATATGCATAAAAATACACCCCTTATCAGGACTTTGCCGATAAGGGGTGTTTTAGTAAGTGTAAATTTTATTAGTCGTAGTCTTGTCAATCCAATTGTCCGAATACTTTCTTTTGAATGTCGTTGACACGTGCAGCAGGATTGCGACGAATCACTTTTTCTTGCTCTGCCAGTTTGAGAAATAGACCTTCAAGTGTTTTGTCGGTGGTGTAGTTGACAAGGTCGGTAGTGACAGGTTGCATGCCACTTACTGCTCCTACAGGTCCTTTGGCCACTGCGTTGAATTTGGTAGTCAGGAGTGACCATGTTTGCGCTGTGGAAGTATTTGCTACCAATGGCTTGTCCAGCGATTCCTTCACTTTAGGCATAAATGCGGCTTTCAGTTCGGAGTAGGTTGCTTTGCGGAAATATTCGGTAGCAGCTTTGTCATTGCCCATAAGTATTTTTTTTGCATCTTCAAAGCTCATTTTGGCAATTGCATTTGCAAAAATAGGAGTGGCAAGTTTTACAGCATCTTCGGCAGATCGGTTCATGCTCAAGATGGTTTTCTCTACCAGTTCTTTTCCTCCAGGTATGAGTTTGATGTTCTTTTCATTGATTCTTTTAGCATCATTGGGTAGGAAAATCTTTACCGACGCTTCATTGAAGTATCCATTCTCTACTCCTAGCTTTTTTACTGCATTTTCTACACCAGTGTTTAGTGCGTTTTTTAGTCCCGCCACAGTCTCTTCTTCAGATAACACACCCTCTTTGCCGATTACTTGTGAGATTTGAGTGCCTTGATTTGCTACTTTGGTGGTGATGTTAATTCCATAGGCAAGGGTACTACTGATTCCCATTCCCACAGTTAATAATAACGTCATTTTTTTCATAATCATCCAGTATTTAAAATTTGAAGTGTAAATGTATCAACTTTTCTAGAATTTAGCTAACTTTGGGGTGTTAGATTTAGAACATTTTTAAAATGCTGATGTTCTACAAATAACTAATTCGATTGTCTAACTATTAAAAACCAAATAGAAAAAACAGAAATGAGTAAAATTGAAAAAATTGTTGCTCGCGAAATCTTAGATTCGCGCGGTAACCCTACTGTAGAGGTAGACGTGTATTTAGAGTCTGGTGTTTTAGGACGTGCTGCGGTACCTTCTGGAGCTTCGACAGGTGAGAATGAAGCCATCGAATTGCGCGATGGTGATAAAGGTCGCTACTTGGGCAAAGGCGTTCAGAAAGCTGTAACCAATGTGAACGATGTGATTGCTCCAGCGTTGGTTGGTATCAGCGCATTGCAACAACGTGGCATTGACAAGCTGATGATTCAATTGGATGGCACAAAGACCAAATCCAAATTGGGAGCCAACGCCATTCTTGGTGTGTCACTGGCTGTTGCTAGAGCGGCTGCCACTTACTTGGATATGCCATTGTATCGTTATATTGGTGGTACTAATGCTTATACCTTACCAGTGCCGATGATGAACATCATCAACGGAGGGTCGCACTCTGATGCTCCTATTGCTTTTCAGGAATTTATGATTCGTCCAGTGGGTGCTACTTCTTTCAAAGAAGGATTGCGCATGGGTGCTGAGGTGTTTCACTCGTTGAAAAAAGTATTGCATGACAAAGGTCTTAGCACAGCAGTGGGTGATGAAGGTGGTTTTGCTCCTAACTTGGCTGGTGGTACAGAAGAGGCTTTGGAGTCAATTCTGATCGCTGTTAAAAATGCTGGATATGTGCCAGGTAAAGATGTGACTATCGGATTGGATTGTGCAGCTTCTGAATTCTACAAAGATGGCGTGTACGATTATTCAAAATTCGAAGGACCGAATGGCAAAAAACGTTCATCAGCCGAACAGGTTGATTATCTTGCTGAATTGGTTGCCAACTATCCTATCGACTCGGTTGAAGATGGAATGGGTGAAGGAGACTGGGATGGCTGGAAATTGCTTACTGACAAACTAGGAGACAAATGCCAATTGGTAGGTGATGATTTGTTTGTAACCAATGTTGATTATTTGAAAAAAGGAATTGACATGGGATGTGCGAATTCTATCCTTATCAAAGTAAACCAAATTGGAACGCTTACTGAAACATTGGATGCGATAGAAATGGCTCACCGTGCAGGTTACACCTCGGTAACTTCTCACCGTTCGGGTGAAACTGAGGATTCGACTATTGCTGATATCGCTGTAGCTACTAACTCTGGACAGATTAAAACAGGTTCGTTGAGCCGCTCAGACCGTATGGCTAAATACAACCAATTGCTTCGCATCGAAGAAGAACTTGGAGATTTGGCTGTGTACGGGTTTAAAAAGTAAAATTGATTTTTTATAATCAACACTAAAGCCATCGAGAATTTTTTTCGGTGGCTTTTTTTGTACAATAGCGTTTTGGTTGAGTTTCAGAAGTTCTAATACCGTTTTCACGAACAATATAGTCAAATTTCGACTTCGTCTCATTGATACTATTTGTTTGAAGTAACGACAATACCAGCAGTAGACATAAAAATGACTTTGG
>CANIXM010000058.1 GCA_947471245.1 Paludibacteraceae bacterium
CACAGCTTTTTTTGCAATATTGTCAGCTATCATCCTGTCAAAAGAACGAGTATCTAAGATGGGTAATAGAATTATTTTGAGTTTGTGGATCTTTTTGGCTGCTGCATTTTTTGCTGGTGGATCAATTTCCACAGAAGTTGAAAAGGTGTGGGTAGCCCGTACCACCAATCAGGAATTATCTATAAAGTTTAGAACAGAACGAACAAATGGGAATGTACTTGCAAAATATGCTTCTGGTGCTGTGTTTGTACCGTTTATTATTGTAATTCCTTTTCCTACGGTAATTGGAATTCCTTATCAGGAAAATCAACAGTTGCTGAATGGAGGTAATTATGTAAAAAATATTCTTTCATTTTTTGTTGTTATTAGCTTTTTCTGGATATTTAGAACTAAGCAATGGAGAAGTCATGTTTTGATTGGTTCGTTTACGATAGGTTATTTGGTAATCATTGCATTGAGTGCCTTCGCTCAATCCGAACGATTTCACCAGCCTGCACTGCCATTTATGATGATTTTTGCAGCACTTGGACTGTCAAAAATCACTAACAGTCAAAAAAAATACTTTGATTGGTACATGATTTTTATATTTGTTGCAATATTTGGGTGGAGTTGGTATAAATTAGCAGGACGCGGTCTTGCATAGGTGGAAGTCATTATGAGAATTATTGTAGTATGTAGTTATAGATCTTTTTCAGCACATTCGGATTATGTGTCGCCTTTTATATGGGAACAAGTGAATGAATTGTCGAAGCATGGTTGTGAGTTTAGGTATGTGTTAGCCAAAGGAGGAGGCGTTGGAGCTTATATTCGTTGTTTATTAGAGTTATACCAAACAATTACAGACTTTAAACCAAATTTAATTCATGCACATGGAGGTTTGTGTGGTTTTATTTCAAATCTACAGATTAAAATTCCAGTTGTAACTACTTACCATGGATCAGACATCAATAAGTTTCGAATTAGACTTGTTTCAAAAGTAGCATTTTATTGTTCAGCTTTCAATATTTTTGTATCGCATGCATTGTTGGCTAAAATGCAATCTAACTCAAAGCTAAATAATGAAGTAATACCGTGTGGAGTCAATTTTGAGAAGTTTTTTCCAATCGACGATAAACAATCGTGTAGAATAAAAATGGGGTTAGAATTAAATAAACAGTATGTGTTGTTCTCAAAAATGTTTTATGATCCCATAAAAAACTATCCACTTGCGAAATCAGCAATTGAATTATTGCCCAATACGGAGCTCGTAGAATTTATTGGATATTCTAGAGAAGAAGCTTGTTTGCTTATGAATGCCTGTGATGCAGCCGTAATGACTTCATTGTCAGAAGGATCACCTCAGTTTATCAAGGAAGCAATGGCGTGTAATTGTCCTATAGTGTCTGTAGATGTGGGAGATGTAAGAAATGTGATAGAGACAACTCAAAATTGTTTTATTACTCCTTATGATGAGGTAGTTATCTCGGAAAGATTAAATGAAATTTTCATAAGTAATCATAGAACCAATGGAAGGGAAAAAATTAGTCATTTCGACAATAAAGATATTTGTCAACAAATACTTGATATTTATAAAAGCGTGACAAAGAAAGTTTAATCACCAGACGAAAAATATTATACTTTTATTGTCTAGGATTATTGCCTATGTTGCTTTAATTAAGAAACTTAACCGCTTTGCCATTTTCAATTATGGCATATAAACCAATTGTTTTGATGTATGACTACTCTTAAGTTGATTTATTATTTAATACCTCCCTTTGTTAAGAATCTTGTAAAAAAGACCAATGTAAAAATACCTGAAAAACAAGGAATAGTAACTTTGACAAAGTCAGAAGCTGAGATTATTTTTAGTAAGTTGACATTACAATCTGATGTTTTTGTTCATACTTCTTTGTTAGATATTGGAAAAGTGGAGGGTGGATATAAAGTTTTGGTACAACACCTCAATAAAAGTATTTTAGACAAGGGATTTACTTTGCTTTTTCCTGCCATCCCAATGAAAGGATCATCAGAGGATTATATAAAGCAAATTACAACGTTTGATGTCAGAACGGCTGCAATTTCAACTGGAGTGATTAATCAGTATTATTCATTTTTACCCAATGCTGAAAGGAGTTTGTCACCAACCCATTCGGTGATTGCAATAGGTCCAAAATCTACGTACTACACTAATGATCATCACTTATCCGATACACCATTTAAAGAAAATAGCCCTTATTACAAATTGCTGATTAACAAGGGAAAAGTGTTGATGCTTGGTGCAAAATTAAAGCACCTGACATTGATACATGTAGTAGAAGACTTGTTGGGAGATGATTATCCAGTACGAATACATACTAAGCGGTCGTTTGAAATTAATATTATAAATAAGGATGGCGATAATTTCAAGTCAAATTTTAAGACCCATTCGAAGTATAGAGGTGTCTTTCGTGATATGACAGATGTTTCTAACGACTTAAGAAATCTACATAGTACACAAATAATTCCTCTAGGTGATGGAGAATTTGTATTGATGGATGCCATAGAAATTGTTCTTTATCTATTTGAAAATTTAAAAAGTGGCAATTCACCTTATGGCAGGCGTAAAATTTCCAAACAGGCAAATGAAAAAATTGATTATTGGATTGACTTTTTTAAAACATTGCAATAAATGATGAATCTTATATTTACTCTCGACTATGAAATCCATGGCAATGGTGATGGATCACCTTACGAATTGATGGTGGAACCTACCTATCGATTAATGGATTTATTAGAAAAGTACAATGGAAAGTTGACTATACTTGCAGATGTAGCAGAAATACTTTGTTTTAAAAGGTATTATGAAGAGACAGGGGAAGATAAATTTTATTATAAGGACATTGAATATCAACTAATAGATGCAATACGTAGGGGGCATGATGTTCAACTTCATATCCATTCATCTTATTTCAAAGCCAAATTTAATGGCTTGAGTTGGGAGCAATGTTGGGCTGAATATAATATGGCAGCTCTCAGTTATGACAGAATTTATGAAATGGTGAGTACTTCGAAGAGATTTTTGGAGGACTTGCTACAGCCTGTGTCATCCGATTATTCGTGCACTGCTTTTCGTGCTGCAAACTGGTCTATGATGCCAACACCAAATATTTACAACGCATTGGTGTCAAATGGAATAAAGATAGATACCTCGGTTTACAAAGGTGGTTGTCAGACTGGAAATGTGAATTATGACTACTCTAATGCCCATAGTCAGCTACATTCATACCCTGCAGATCAACACAATATTAACCTATACGATTCAAATGGCTTATTGACAGAGTATCCTATTTATACTGAAATGCGATATTTTTGGTCGTTCGTAACTCCTATTCGAGTCTTTAGGATGGTTCGTGCTAAGTTTCATAAACATAAAAAAAATGATGTGGTTGCACCTCAAGAATCAAAGAAAAATACTAGCACATTAAGAATTACATCTTTTTTCAAGAAAAGTCCTTGGAAATTGGATTTTAATCAGGCTTCTGGCTATCAATTGATTAATGCTGTTAAAAGAATTCAGAAACATATTCATGAAAAAGACCCCGAAAATGAAGTGGTGTTAATCGGTCACAGCAAAACATTTGTAAAATATAATGAGCGTACTTTAGAACAGTTCTTAAAATGGACAAAAATGAATAGGAGTGTGAAAATTGGTTTGTTTCCCAAACATGTCAAATTGTAAGGTGTTATGAGATCAATTCATTTAGTATTCTATTATGGAATGGCCATATATTTACCAAAATCAACCTTTCCAATAGTTGGAAGGATGTTTATGTTGATAAGACGCTTTCTTTGTGAACGTATTTTTGCATCTTGTGGAGAAAGTTTGGTAGTGGAGAATGGTGCCTATTTTGGTAATGGGAGGGATTTTCGAGTAGGGTTTGAAGTGGGATTTGGAAGGAATTTTAAATGCTTAAACAGAATAGTTACTATAGGTAATCATTTGATGATGTCAGAGGATGTGCTGTTTTTGGGGGGTGGACATAATTTTGAAAATAAGGATGTCCCTATGGGTCATCAGGGAGTATATGAGAAAGCACCTTTGGTAATAGGCAATGATGTGTGGATAGGTGCTAGAGCAATGGTGCTTCCTGGTTGTAAAAAAATAGGAAATGGGGCAGTAATTGGTGCTGGTGCAGTAGTGACGAAAGATGTGCCTGATTATGCCATTGTGGGCGGAAATCCCGCAAGAATATTGAAATACAGGTAGAGACGCAATGCATTGCGTCTGAATAAAAGACGCAATGCATTGCGTCTGTACGTGAATAATCTGCGATATAAAAGACGCAATGCATTGCGTCTTTACGTGAATAATTTGCGGTATTAAAAGACGCATTGCGATGCGTCTGTACAATGAATAAAAATTTCTTGGTTTGATGGAGAATATTGAATTACCTAAAGGCATAGAACAGATAGGTATGGTGCAATGGGAGGCCTTGGCAACAAGTTCTGCAAATGCTTCATTTTTTCAAACTGCCTCATGTTATCAGTTTTATGCTTCTTTGTCATTTTTGAAACCTTTTGTTTATGGGGTTTCTGAGCATGGCAGACTGGTGGGTTTGGTTTGTGGATATGTAATTGCAGAAGGTAATCCTATCAAGCAGTTTTTTAGCAAACGTGCCATAGTGCCAGGAGGGGTATTGATTGACGAGAATATCACTGAAGTGGCGTTGGAGTCATTGTTAGGCTTTGTAAGAAAGCAACTGTCACGCAAAGCTATTTACATAGAAATACGCAACTATTCTGATTATTCGGTTCATAAACAAGTTTTTGCTAAAGCTGGTTATACCTATCAAGCTCATCTGAATTTTCACGTAGCAACTCCAGATGTAGATACAGCACTAAAAAATCTCAGTACAACAAAGCGTAGAGATATAAAACTATCTAAAAAGGAAGGGGCAGAGTGGTTTGAAACAAGTGAAAAGGATGATATAAAAGCCTATTATGAATTGTTGAAGAACCTTTATACAACAAAAATTAAATTACCTCTATTTTCATTTTTATTTTTTGAAACTCTAATCGAACAAGGTTATGGGAAACTACTTGTTGTAAAATATGAAGGCCAACTGATAGGAGGAAGTGTGTGTGTGTTAAGTCCCAAATTGGCAGTTTTTGAGTGGTTTGTATGTGGATTGGATGGAAAGTTTAAAAATGTTTTTCCATCTACACTAGCTACGTGGGCAGGGATAGAATATGCAGCTCAGCATGGGTACGAGCGATTTGATATGATGGGTGCAGGCAAACCCGACGATGGATATGGAGTGCGTGATTTTAAAAGCAAATTTGGCGGGAAGTTGGTTGAGCATGGAAGATTTTTAGTAGTAAATTTCTCGTCGTTATATTACATTGGGGAACAATTTATTAAAATCACAACTACAAAATTTAAACACTCTAACAAAATAGTATCTCCCAAAATAAGATTTGAGACAGAATTCTCAAAAATTGACAAAGAAAAATGGCGTGCATTTGTTTTTAACCATCCTAACGGGAATGTGTTTCAAACACCCAAAATGTTTGAATTATATGTTCAAACACCCAAACTCATCCCATCGATTATCCTATCGATTGATTCTAAAGGCGAAATAATTGGTTGTTTGCTTTCTGTTATCCAAAAAGAGTATGATGGTTTATTCGGACAGTTGACTGTTCGATCCGTCATTATGGGTGGTCCTTTGGTTGAAAACAATGATATTACTGTAGCTGCCTTAATGATACAAGAGTACCACAAAATAATCAAAGGTAAAGCCATTTAT
Organism: Paludibacteraceae bacterium; assembly: GCA_947471245.1. GTDB lineage: Bacteria > Bacteroidota > Bacteroidia > Bacteroidales > Paludibacteraceae > Paludibacter. The sequence goes on from CANIXM010000058.1 coordinate 5,769, forward strand.
AGTCAGTTTCGTAATTTGTTTGACATAATCCATTTACATCCAGTATTTGAACGTTTGAATTATAAATCTGAAGCCCATTTGGATACATTAATTGATTTGACATTGAGTGTAGAAGAATTGTGGAATAATCTGCATAAAGAAAGAAGGCGCAATGTAAGTATTGCAGAAAAATCAGGATTGGTTTTTAAGGTCTTGTCGGTTGATAATCAAATAGATGAGTTGGTTCAGTTGCTGAAAGTAACATACAAACGTATCAGGGTGCCGTTGTCAGATGAGCAACTATTTACTAATGCAAAAAAAGTATTGTCTGATAAGGTTGTATATTTTGGTGCTTATGATGGAGAAAAAATGGTGGCAGGTCAAATCCGACTTTGTTATAAGGGGTCAGTATATGCTTGGTTTGCAGGGAGTGATGCCAATTATTTTTCAAAGCGGCCGAATGATTTCTTAACTTGGAAGGTACTCTTGTGGGCGAAAGAGAGTGAATATAAAGTGTTTGATTTCGGAGGAGCTGGTAGACCAGGAATGCTTTATGGTGTACGAGATTATAAGCTCAAGTATGGTGGAAGTATTGTAGATTATGGTCGTTACGAGAAAGTGCACAATCCTTTGTTAATGTGTGTTGGAAAATTTGGCTATAAACTGTACCAGCAGAGTAACTGGTGATAGATGTCTGAGAAGTGTAGCGAAGATGGTTGGAAATAAATAATTGTAGTTTAAATGATTGGTCTCATTCCAAAATTGAATATTAAATATACTTTATTCGAGGTATTTAGGTCTAGAATTCATTTGTTTCGCAATGAATTGAAGACTGATGAAAACGTATTCTACATGAATCATGCTCGCACTGGATTACGATTGGCTTTGTCAGCATTAAACCTACCCACGAATGCAAAAGTTGGAGTAACTGCATTTAATTGTTATACTGTTATGCATGCAGTGAAAAGTGCAGGTTATACTATTGAATTTATTGATGTAAAGGAAGATTTTTTGATTGATTTTGACGATTTACAACAGAAACAAGGAAAAATATCGGCACTCATTATTACTCATTTGTTTGGACATGTGAATGATGTTGAGAGAATTAAATGTATATGTCCCAATATCCCAATTATTGAAGATTGTGCACATGCATATTTAGCAAGTTCAGAAAAAGGTGCGGCTGGATGTTTTGGTGATGTTTCAATATTTTCGATTGGGCAGGGTAAATTTCCATCTGTTGGTGATGGTGGGTATTTGGTGGTTAATAATCAAGAGCTTAAACCAGATATTTTATCTCAGTTTGCGAAACTTCCGTCTAATCCAATGTATAAGAATGTTTTTAGTGTTTTTAAATGTGTAGTTTTAAGTGTTTTGCATCATCCAGTTTTGTATAAGTACTTTACGAAACCTATTTTAAAAGAACGATTTAATTCCAACATAGATATTAGTAAATACGAAAACAAAGAGAGTTTAATGTTGAGGGTGAATTATGCTTTGCTGATGTATAAACGAGATTTTGTAATAAACTATCTTAACCGACAAAAGGAGAATTATAAGAGCATTTCAAACACCATGCATAAGTCAATTAGCCATAAATCTGGCATAACCTGGACTGACAATCCAAATTCCAATGGTTTTATATTTCCTTTATTAGTGGACAACCGTGACGTTTTCATAAGTCATTTTATTCAACATGGAATAGAGGTAGGAAGTCATTTTTCAAAGTCCATAGATTGGGCTTTGTGTTTTGGTTACACCATGGGCAACTGTCCGAAGGTGGAGCAGATGGTAACAAAAATAGTTGTAATACCATGCCATTATAACTTAAAGAAGAAAGATGTTAAATTAATAAACAATATAATATTACAGTATGAGTAGGTACTTATTTATGATTAGTCATCCAGCGCATTTCCACATGTTTAAGCACACCATTAAAAATTTGCAGGGTGAAGGTCATGAAATTATTGCAGTTATCCGTCCAAAAGATATTCTAGAACAGTTGTGTGTTGATTATGGATTAGCATTTGTAAAGACAAAAAATCGTCCTAAGCGATTTGGAATGTTTGGCTTAGCTATTTCTTTAATAGGGAAAACAAGAGAGGTTTGGAAGATAGTATCAAAAGCCAAACCCGACTTACTAATAGGTTCAGATGGTGTGTTGGCTCACATTGGTTTTTTGAAAGGAATTCCTTCATTTGAATGCTATGAGGATGATGCTCAAGCTATTAAATTGTATGCGTTGATGTTTTTCCCGTTTTATACACATGTGATTTCACCCGAAGTGTGCGATGCTTGGTTATGGAATCATAAGAAAATAGGCTACGAAAGTTACCATGAATTAGGCTATTTGCATCCCAATCATTTTACGCCAGATAGGTCAGTTGTAAACAGGTATTTCCCCTCGGAGCAAACTTTTTTCATCATTCGTTTTGCTCAATTGACTGCACACCATGATGTGGGCATACACGGTATCACTACTGAAATTGCAGAACAGATTATCAAAATATTAGCACCTCATGGTACGATATATATCACTTCCGAGCGTCCTTTGGAGCCTCAGTTTGAGAAATACAGAATCAACATCAAAC
>CANIXM010000059.1 GCA_947471245.1 Paludibacteraceae bacterium
AAATTCTCACGTACCTTCACCGTAATGCCTACATACAAAAGGAAGTATTAGGGTCATGTATCAGATTTGGCAATAGAATTTAAAGTGCTAGTAATCACAGAAAATATTTAGGAATAGAAAGGAAAAGATAGGTGAATAATCTGTCTTTTTCTATTTTAGTGTTACTTAAACTATGTGTTCTTAGTATTCATTATCTCTCTATATTTTTCAATCTTCAATTTTCAATTTTGATTTTGTGCCTTTTGTGGTTTGATTTCCTCCTTTGGTTTTACCCACCTTATTCATCGTTTTGCCCATTTTATCTATAATGCCGTTTGCACAAACAAAATGTAAACAAATTCATGTACTTGACAAACGAACTTGTTCACACCTATTAAATTTCGATTACAAACCCACCCTTCATTGCCAAATTTTGAAATATTAATAACTTTTGCGCTCGAAATCGGAGAATATCATGGGCAATTGACATCTAAAAGATTAATTTCCATTAATTTAACCAAAATACCCGAACAACCAAGCGCACAATGAATACTTTTTCTCTTAAACACAACACTCATTTTTAATTATTTAACAACTTAAAGTTGGTAGATAATTCTATTTTGCGAAACAAAGTGCCTCTCCCCAACCCTCTCCCACAGAGAGGGAGCAAGACGCTAGGAATCAAGGCAGTGGCATTAAGCAATGTAAACAGATTTCAGTACAATTCACATTTTCGAAATTTAATAACGAGCAGGTACGCACTTGCTGGCTAAGCATTATAGATGCCTTTGAGAAGAACAATCGTTCGGCTCAAAGGCATTTTTTAGCCCCCTAAATCCCCCGAAAAGGGGACTTAAAGAGCGAAGTCTCATTAGTCATTAATCACCTTTCTTAAAGTCCCCTAAGGGGGAACCAACGGTCAGCGAAGCTAATTAGGGGGCTAATTATAAACAAAAAACAACATCATAAACACGTCATCCGTCTTTAGTCTCAAGACTTTTGACCTAAAACTGAAAAAATAATGAAATCAACTCAAATCTGGCTACTGATAGCCTTTATCTGTACGAGCTTACCTGTCATGAAATCTCAAACCACTGCCACCGAATACACTGTAAGTTATACCTACGATGCCGCTGGCAATAGAATCACTCGGACACTTTCTTCAAAAGTGATTAGCATCGCTAAGGCAAAACAGCAACAAGAGGAAGAACCCATCGAAGATAAATTTGGCGTACAAGTCATCAAAATTTTCCCCAACCCTACGCGTGGTGATTTAAACATTGACATCACCAATCTCAACCCCAAAGAAGAGCTCCGCATGGAGCTGTACAATATCAATGGCACTCAGCTCTACAATGCCCGTGTGCAGGAAGGTTCTAACCCGCTGGACATGAACACCTATCCTTCTACCGTATATATCCTAAGACTGGTGAGTGGAACTCAAGCAATGGAGTATAAGATAGTGAAGGAGTAAAGACAGCCCCCTAAATCCCCCATGGGGGACTTGAAGAGCGAAGAATAATTAAGGACTTCAAACAGTTAAAAACTATGTGAGATTTTCATACTTGAAAATTCTATCCTTTTTCTTCATCCTATGTATCTATGTGGTTGAAGATTACAAAAGAAATAAACCCCTAGCCTCCAGTTTATAACGGAACAAGCACACAGGGGAATAGATGAAAAAGAAAATATTATAAAAACACGTCTTTCGTCATTAGACCTTTGACTTTAGACTTTAGACTTTAGACATTAACAAGACTTTAGACCCCAAAACCCATGAAACACATCTTCACCATCATCACAGCAGCATGCCTATCTATAACGGCTATCGCTCAACAACAAGCACGAGCTAATACTGCGGCTTCCACACCTACATTATCTGTAGGAGCTATCCCAGGACAGTTTAATGTAAGTTCATCAGGTGCAGCCAGTTATGCCATTCCAATTAATTGCCCTGCTGGAATTAATGGGATGCAACCAAGTGTTTCAATCAGCTACAACAGTCTGTCTGGTGTGGGATTGCTCGGATATGGAACCAACCTTAGTGCATATTCTCAGATATCTCGAATCGGAAAATCGCTAACCATAGATCAAAAATACGAACAAATAAAATGGGATAATACAGACAATCTTAGTTTGGATGGCGAACGATTAATCCTGGTCAACGGAACCAATATGACTGATGGTGCAGAGTATAGAACACATTATGAAAGTTACCAGAAAATCACAATAAACAAAGATAACAACGGGAAATTGTATATCAAGGTAATGACAAAAGATGGAAGTATCTATGAATATGGTAACACTCCTGAATCCCGAATTACACCAAAAGAAAAAAGTGTAACCTTCACCTGGTTGCTGAATAAGGTCACTGACACCCACGGCAATAACATTATATACGATTACAACACCAATACAACCGACAATGAGTACAACTTGGCAAGCATTGAATATGGTGGAAATGAAAGTTTAAACAAGGCGCCTGTCTGTATGGTGGAGTTTAACTATAAAACTCGCACAGACCCAACCGATTATTATTATAACGGGATAAGATATACACAAACTAAACTTTTAAAGAGCATCGCCACAAAATCCAATAACACAGGGCTACTATGGTATGAATTTGAATACGAACATGATAACTTTTATACTAGACTAAAAACAATTAACCTTACAAATTCTAAAAATGAGAAGTTACTACCCACCACTTTTAATTGGGATAGTGATTCAATCAGCAATAATTTTACGACTTTAGTCGGAGAAACTAAAAACTTTGATCTGCAAAATTATCGAGCAAAAGATCCTACTAAGGTATTAATAGACTACAATGAAGATGGATTAACCGATTTATTCACATACCCTACTATCAATGAAGTAACAAATTGGAAAGGATGGAAACTATTTCGGAGAACTTCCAATTCTGTGGTGGAAGAACAAAAAGAGGTTACAAAAACAAAAAATGACGACACTTATTCCTATGATGGCGACATTCATTTTGTAAAAGCTGACGTTAATAACGATGGACATGCTGATATTATAGAGCTAAGAGGTTCGAAAAGAAGCATTGAAAGCAGAGATAAAGTGAGACCAATGTATTATATCACTTATGATAATTTTGCGACTTCTATGCCTTTATATGTGGACGCATATTCAAAGAACTCTGTTTATTCTGTAGATGTTTTACTGTGGGAACCGGGTGGATTTAAAAGACAATATCTCACAGGATGCGAGACTCAAAATATGGATAAACAAGGCTACTACATCAAAAATGACTCCATCGTCAACTCTACTTTTGAAATGGGAGATGTAGATGGAGACGGCACACCCGAGCTGATACAACACAGAGTGATTCATAAGCCATTTTGGAAAATGGCCGAAAACGCACACATTGTAACTACGCAATCAAAAGACAGAAATGGCAATAGAATTGAACCTATACCGCTAGGGTTGAATGTGATTATTTACAAAATTACTGATATAATGAGTGGAAAATTAAATGAGTTTACCTCATTAGGCATTGATGCCGACAATCTATATTTAACAGCTGCCGATTTTAAAGGCAATGGCACCACTCAGATATGGAATAGAAATGGGTACCGATGGTATGCACCTACAACAAAAAAATGGCACCATTCAGAGGTTTTTTCTCAAGAAGGGAGTTTCCAAATTGAAACTGAAAATACAAGTTCAACCTTAGAGGATAAATACCTAGGAATGACTGTCACAGTCCCTGGAGACAAAGCAAGTCCATCTGCACACCTAGGTGACTTCAATGGAGATGGAAGAATGGACCTGATTTGTTACAATACTGTTTATAGTTCAAAACCTGATTCGACAGCCAATCTGTCTGCTAGAGGAATTGGAGTTGATCGTTTTGGATTATACCTTTCTAATGGGAAGGGATTTGACAAAATAAATTACAGGTTCGATTTTAAAAATCAAATAGATGAATATGGTAAAATCGACCAAACACATAACGCACTTGCTTCAATCTTAGTTGGAGACTTCAACGGCGATGGAAAATCTGACATTGTAAATTTTTGGGAGGAGATTGATATACCTGATAGACCGCTATTAAAGCAATATCAAATCTATTATTCCAAATTAAATTCAAGTAATCTTACAGATCCATTTGTAGTAAGTAGCCAACTTGATGCACCTGTCAGTTTTAATTCCACTGTAAGGCTACACTCTGAGAGTATAGACAGACTGGTGGGTGGAAACAAAAGGGCATTAAAAATACAAAATAAATCAAACAAAGTAACATCAATTAACAATGGCATGGGGCAAATAACTACAATAAAGTACGCACCAATGTCAGACACTGATATTTACAGCTTGTCTACATCCACTATGAACGACATAGTGCATGCACTTTTCCCATCATCACCAATGGTCAAAAGTACACAATTACAAATAGGTCAAAACATGTTTGACAAATCTTATTTCTACGAAAACTTTAAAACAAGTTATACTGACCATGCGATGCTCGGGGTTAGTAGGTTCATAGAAAGGGATAGCACTAACAACACAATGAGGGTCAATCTCTATGGATTAATTGCCAATGAAAACTTCCCATACCTACGCTATAGTGGCATTCATAACCTAAAAACCGGCACTGCCCTATCATCTTCCACTTACTCAAAAAGCTTGAAAAATTCAACATTCGGTAGCATTACCCTTAATCAAGAAAAAGTAAAAATAATATGTGATGATCTAATGACGGCTACCAACCACCTCACAAACGATCAATCTCAGACAAAAGTAGAAGAATACGACGAGGAAAATAATCCTACGAAGATAGTGACCACCACTGGCACCTTAGTAAACACCAAAGTGATGACCTATGGAAAGTATGGCAGTAATGCCTGGTGCAAAAACAAGGTAGAAAGCACTACATCCACCACTATCAACACTGCCGACTTGGTAAACCCTGCTTATGTACGTACACAGGACTTTGTCTATGATGCCAAAGGCAACCTCATCACACATACCAATGACAAAAATGTGGCTGATGCGGTAGTTACTACCACCTACGGTGGCTATGATCAGTTCGGGCACCCCACTACTATTACCCTTACTGGGGCAGGTACTGGAGCAGGAACACGTACCAGCTCCTCCACATATACACCATCAGGAAGATTTATCCAAACCAAAACCGATGCTCTGGGGCGTACCACCACTTATGGATGGGATGAAACCACAGGTACACTCACCTTTGAATCTGACTTTAAAAAAAGGATGACCAGCTACGGTTACAATGGATGGGGACAGCAGACATCTGTCACCACACCTGCAGGACATACCACTACCACCACTACCGACTGGGTAAGTGCTGACCCAGTTCGCAGTGCAGCAGGTATAATCTATTACACCTACACCACTGCGCCTAAGTCGGCACCTGTGTGGACATGGTATGATCAGCAAGGAAGACCCGTAGTGGTTGAAACCAGAGGACTCAAAGAAACAGATAAGCCCATCTACGTGTACTCCGAATACCGTGCCGATGGAAAACCAAGTAGGTCATCCGACCCCACATTCGAGAGTGATAAAGCCAAAGCCGTGTGGACCACCGTCTATGACAGCTATGATGACTATGGACGCTGCACCTCCATCACCACACCACTGGGCACGACCAGCACGGTGTATGATGACGCACACCGCACCACCACGGTGACATCTCCATCGGGCACACAGAGCACCACCCTCAATGCCTATGGACAGACGCTCACCAGCACTGTCAATGGCAAAAGCGTAAGCTACACCTACTACCCATCGGGGCAGGTAGCAAGCACCACACCCGACGGAGGCAATCCTATCACGATGAAATATAATCTGCAAGGTCAGCGCACCGAAATCAAAGACCCCGATGCGGGAACTACGACCAACTATTACAACTCCTACGGTGAGTGCTACAAAGAAGTCAACCCCAAAGGAACAGAGACCATCTACAGCATTGAAGAAACGACGGGTCTCATCAATCATCGCGATAGAAAAATCACACCTACCGCTATCCCCGAAACAAGCATCTACAGATATGACCCCGATTACAAAGGAAGACTAACCGAAAAAGTAATCTGTGCCAAAGATAAGATAGCTTATTCTTATGATCATATGGATAGAGTGGTTTCACAGACGGAATCAATAGGTGCGTATGGATATACACACGGCTATGAATATGACACTTACGGCCGACTTACCAAAGAAACTTATCCTACTGGATACTACGTCACCAATATCTATGACGATTACAGCAATCTGATAGAAATAAAAGACTCTAAAAACCACTCCATATGGAAGATGGGTGACCGCGATGCCAAAGGACAAATAAGCAACTATAATCAGGGATCAAAACTCACTACTAACATGAGTTATGACGCTCTGGGACGTATCACACGTATCCAGACACCTGGAGTAGCTGACTGGAATTATACATTCAACACCACCACTGGAAACCTAGAAACCCGGAAAGAATTGGTGGCACAAGAACAAGAATCATTCGCGTACGATGACATGAACCGGCTTACCAACTGGAACATACGCCATCTGACCAATGGTGAGATAAGTGGATTATCACCCGATCAGTCCAACTCCATGAGCTACTACCCCACCACGGGTAATATCAACACCAAATGTCTTAGCCCCCTAATTAACTGGACTATTTTGTAGAATCAATTTAGGACATTAATTTTGTGGAATTATGAGTAGAATCAGGAGAAAATTCAGTTTAGAAGAAAAGCTTCAGGTGTTGAGTGAAGTCGACCAAAATGGTATTGAAGTAACTATACGCAAGTATCAGTTAGCAAGGAGTTTGTATTACAAATGGAAGAGTGCCTTTGATCATAAAGGGTCCGATGGTTTAGTGCCTCAATATCGTAAAATCGATCCTCAGGTGCGCGAACTGGAGAAAGAAAATGAGCGTTTGCGTCGCATCATTGCCAAGCAGGCATTGTATCTGGAAATAAAAGATGAGCTTTTAAAAAAAAGTCCGAATCGTCAGATGTAAAACGGGAACTCTGCCGTAAGTATGCAGATAGATTGAGCCAAAAGGAACTATGCTCAGTGCTGCTACTTGCGAAAAGCAGCCGTTATTACAAACGTTCAGATAACAGGCCTGGCGCAAAACCAAGCGAATTTACCTATCGTAATAATGGCGAAAAAGTAAGTAACGACAAGGTTGTTGATGTGCTGGTAAAGGATGTTTTAAGTCAGGAGTTTAACCGTTATGGTCACCGGTTATGTAACGAAGAACTCAAAGCGTTGGGTTTTATTATCAACCATAAGAAAACATATCGTTTAATGAAGAAACATGGGCTACTACTTGAAAAAGTTGGTATCTCTGGCATAAAACGTGAGTGGGTAAAATATCGCAAAATAGTTGCAGCAGCACCTTATGAGCATATTTGTATGGATATAAAATACATTTACATACATGGTTTGCGAACCAATGCCTATTTACTGGCAATTATCGATGTGGCAACACGCTATGTATTGGGCTGGTCACTGCGCCTGTCTATGAAATACCAGGATGTGATACTTTGTCTGCATAGCGCATTGAGCGATCATAAAAGCGATAAAATCATGTTGAGAACCGATAATGGTAGTCAGTTCATATCCCATGGACTTGACAGGTATTGTAAAACAAACGGAATAACCCATGAATTTACACATGTAGCAACACCCGAAGAAAACTCATACGTGGAAAGTTTATTCTCCTGTGTGGAAAAAGAAGTGGTGCTTACGCATGAATTTGACAGCTTATATCACGCACGGGAAGTGTTCAAAAGATATTTTATCTTCCACAACACAAAGCGCAGACGGCATGCATTGGGAAGGCGTTCGCCAATGGAGTACTGGAATATTTTTTTTTCTTTGCCTGACTTCAAGCAATACAAAGCGGAAGCTGGAGTGCTTGTCAAGGGTGGCGAAGCCACTTGGCTTGCCCTTGACAAGTACGAAAGCTGAAGCTAAATTTGCTTGGGGTCAGAAAAAGAAAAATAAACAAAAGAGACTAATTTTGTCTCAAACTATTTAGTTAAAATAGTCCAAAGAATAGGGGGTCAAACCATTTTCTCTATTAAAATACATTCCCTACGGGAAATTAATCACTTATAAAGAGTTATATAGGAGAATAAAACGCAGTTTTATTGCTATGTGTCCAAAAAATGGATTTTTATACAAAAAAAAATGGAATGTGTATTTACCTATGTGTTCTATTGTAGATAAAAAAACTATCAGACAGCCTTGAAGCTTAAATCCAGACTTTTCACAGAATGAGTCAAAGCACCTACCGAAATATAGTCCACGCCACATTCGGCATATT
>CANIXM010000060.1 GCA_947471245.1 Paludibacteraceae bacterium
AAAATAATTGATTGTGTTTCCAAAGGTTATACCTTGCACGAAAAAGTGATTCGTTTTTCCAAAGTGGTGGTAGGGGAGTAAATTAGGTAGGTAAAATTAGAGAAAGAAATATAAACCACAAAAGAATCCTTTATAACACATGGAACACATCAAGCTTTTTTTGTTTAAAGAAAACTAAGGACACATAGTTTGCCTTTCGGCAAAGTTGCTTGATTGATAAGAAAATAAAACGTAGTTTTATTACTATGTGCTCGTAAAGAATTGTCTTGTAACTAAAATTCTGATGAGGTTTTCAACTAAGTGTTCTATTGTGATTTTTTTATGAATACCCACACTGAACGTTAAAGAGCCTTTAGATTTTAATGGCAGATATTAGTTAGAAATTATTTGAAAAATAAACAAAAATGTCCAAAAGAGATTATTACGAAATTCTAGGGGTGTCAAAATCGGCTTCCGCAGATGAAATAAAAAAAGCATACAGAAAGAAAGCCATTGAATTTCACCCAGATAAGAATCCTGGTGATAAGGTTTCGGAAGAAAAGTTTAAAGAAGCCGCAGAAGCTTATGAGGTATTAAGTGACCAAAATAAGCGTCAGCGTTATGATCAATATGGTCATGCTGGTTTAGGTGGAGGTGCTGGTGGATTTGGTGGTGGAAGTATGAATATGGATGATATCTTCTCGCATTTTGGAGATATATTCGGTGGACATTTTGGTGGAGGATTTAGTGGTTTTGGAGGACAGCGTGGCGGTGGACAGCGTGTGAGAAAAGGTTCTGATTTACGTGTTAAAGTAAAATTGAATTTAGCAGAAATAGCCGCCGGTGTAGAGAAAAAAATTAAAGTTAAGAAGTATGTGGCTTGCTCGCACTGTAATTCTACAGGTGCTGCCAATGGTGCTTCATCTACCACTTGTACCACTTGTAATGGTCAGGGACGTGTCAATCGTGTACAAAACACTTTCCTCGGACAAATGCAAACTGCTGTCGAATGCCCTACATGTGGTGGTGATGGAAAAATCATAAAAGATAAATGTAGTCACTGTTCAGGCGAAGGTATTGTTAGAGAGGACGAAGTGATTACCATCAACATACCTGCAGGTGTGATGGAAGGCATGCAATTGTCTATGAGTGGAAAAGGTAATGCCGCCCGTAGGGGAGGAGTGAATGGTGATTTGCTAATTCTGGTGGAAGAAGAGTCGCATCCAGAACTAATAAGGGATGATAATGACTTGATATATAATTTGTTACTTGATTTCCCAATGGCAATTTTGGGCGGCTCTGTAGAAGTGCCTACTGTGGATGGTAAAGTGAAAGTAACCATTACTCCAGGCACGCAACCGGGTAAAGTGCTTCGCTTACGAGGCAAAGGACTTCCAAGTGTAAATAATTATGGTAACGGTGATTTACTTGTCAATATTGGCGTCTATATTCCTGAAAATCTTAATAAGGAAGAAAAAATTGCGATAGAGAAACTAGCTAAGTCCGACAATGTAAAACCCAGTGTAAGCGCTTCGAAAAGCTTCTTCTCTCATTTTAGAAATATGTTTGAGTGATTATTATAAGGAAATTGCTTTTTTGAATATCTCACGAGGCATCAATTATTTGATTAATTGGTGCCTGTTTTTTTTTTATGTTTTAACTGTGTGTTAAGCAGATTTTTACATTGAAATTTGTTTCTGTCAATATCTTTTTTTTATATGATACCTCAATTGTTGATTTTTTGAATATATTTGCAATTATCGATATTCTAATAAATCCTAAATTGAAAGTACTATGCAAACCAATCGTATTTTTACTGTTTTTGCTACAATGGCAATGCTTTTCGTTTGTATATCCGAGCTGTCTGCTTTAAAATACTCTATTTTATTTTCAGGTACTGGAGCCAGTTCATCTGTGGACAGTGTTGTTGTTCACAATCTGAATAGAGGAACTCAGGTAACTGTTCCCTCAGGTTACATTCTTTCGCTCACCGATGGTTTAACAGCCTTGAATGATAAGTCTCAGATTAACAATGTTGTAATTGCTCCAAATCCGATTCAGAGCTCTGCAAGAGTTAGCTTCCCTGTTGAGAATGCTGGTATTGCCACTGTTAGTGTGTTTTCACTGAGTGGTAATTTACTCACAGCTTTATCACAAGATGTGTCACAAGGTCAAAACAGTTTTCAACTCTCGGTACCACAAGGAAAGTATCTACTCAGTATTACAGCTGATGGTCATAAGCACTGCTCACAAGTGATATCACACAATACCGCTGTAAATGCTCCCTCCATAGCCTTTTTGGATAATCAACCAATTGTAGATCAACCAATTCTAAAATCGGCTAAGGAACAGTCTGTGATTTTGATCACCAAAATGGATTATTCATCAGGTGAAGTTTTACTTTACAAAGCCTATTCGGGTGGTTACTTATGTTCCATTGTGTCTGATATACCCACAGTGAGTAAAACCACTAACTTTAACTTTATTGATTGTACGGATATTGATGGCAATCATTACCCTATTGTCACTATCGGTACACAAACTTGGATGGCTGAGAATCTACGAGTAACAAAATATAGAAATGGCGATTTAATACCTAATGTTGCCGATAATGCAACTTGGTCAACGCTAACGACGGGTGGAATGTGTACCTACAACAATACTGACAAAGCAGATACAATTTCCAAATATGGAAGATTCTATAATTGGTATGCTGTGAATGATGGTCGTAAAATTGCACCAAATGGATGGCATGTAGCATCAGAAATAGAATGGGATACATTAATTGCTTTTGTTGACAAGCATTTCGCTCATTCATTAAATGGAGCAAAAGCCATTGCATGCAAACACAATTGGAAGTCATCTCCGGCATCAATTTATAATGTAGGAAATAATCCATCTGTTAATAATTCTACAGGTTTTGAAGCCATTCCTGCTGGCTTGCGCGGAGGTCAGAATCCTATGTTTTGGAGTTTGTATGATGGAGCTGTTTTTTGGTCTTCTACAGATTTGGATATTAACAATGCCTGGGGATATAGCTTAAGTAGCAGTAGTAGTGCCATAGCAAAGAGTGGAGGAGGCTTGCAACTCGGATTTTCTGTTCGTTGCATCATCGACAAATAGTCACAAAGAAAGAATACACAAAACGAGTCCCAAATCATGATTGATGATTTGGGACTCGTTTTGTGTATTGTAAATTAAAATGCTCTAATAATGAGAGTTATAAATGGTTTTCGGAGTTTAATGACACGTTAAAAGTCTAACAACACCGATCCATGTAACTCAATCTATAAAACTATTTATCACCCCTTTTCGTCTAATTCAATGATTTGAAGTTCAATTTTTTTACATTCTTGTTTCAATGTTGTAATTTTATCTTCCATTTCTTTGATTAGCCCACCACCTTTTTTGGAAGAGGAGGTAAAGAAGCCAATGTTGTTTTCATAAGTGGCAATTTCTGACTTCAAATGCTCGTACGCTTTGTACAATTTGTCTCTTTCGCTTGATGGTCTATGTTCTTTTTTGCCACCGTCTTTGTAATTACCTTTTGATGGGGTGTTAGCACGTTTTTTGTCAGTGCCCGCATTTAATAGTTCAAATTGGTTGTCAATAGCAGCTCTAAACTCCTTATAAACTTTGTCTTTTTCTTTGAATGGCACATGACCGATTGTGTTCCATTCGTTCATCATGTCTTTCAGTAGCTGAACAGATTCTTGATGATTTTCCGTTTTTACAAAAGCATTCACTTTGGCAATCATTTCATTTTTCTTGGCGAGATTTTCGTGCTCAATACTTTTGTGATTGGATGTGCTTTTGTTTTTTTGTTGGAAGAAATAGTCACATGCACCAATAAATCTTGCCCAGAGTTCATCCGATAGTTTTTTGGCTACTGGCCCTATTGTTTTCCACTCTTTTTGAAGTTCAGAAAGTTTGTCGGCAGTGGCTTTCCATTCAGTACTGTCTTTCAATGCTTCTGCTTGTTCGCACAATGCCTTTTTTTTGTCGGCGTTGACGTTGAGTTCATTTTTCGACTGTTTGTAGAATTCACTTTTAGCGGCAAAGAATGCATCACATGCTTTACGATATCTTTCGAATATTTTTTGATTTACTTTTCGTGGTGCAAACCCGATAGATTTCCACTGAGCCTGCCATTCGAGCATGGTTTTGGTGGCTTCATCCCAGGCTTTGTAATTGTTACATTGGCTATAATCAAAGCTTTCAATTTTTTCACACAATGCATTCTTTAATTCAAGATTGTCTTCTTCTATTTTGCGTTGTGCATCATAAAAACCTTGGTGCTTTTTGTTGATTACAGAAGTTGCTTCCTTGAACCTTGACCATATTTGTTCGCGCAGCTCTCTGCTAACTGGACCTAGGTCATGCCATTCTTCGTGAAGTTTTTGCAACTTTTGAAAAGCTAGAATAACGTCTGTCTCATTGGCCAATTTTTCTGCGGCATCGCATATCAATGTTTTTGCCTCTAGATTTTTTTTGAAATCATACTCCCTCATTTCATTGTTGATCTTGATAAGATCCCAAAATGATTCTTGATAAAGGTTGTATTGTTTCCACAGTTCATTCACAGCTGTTTGTGGAATTTGACCTATGGTTCTCCATTTTTCCTGTAGGGCTTTGAATTCTTTGATATGTGTTGAAGCATCGCCACTATCATTTTCCACCATGCTTTTCATTGCTGTAAGTATGGCTTGCTTTTCTTGTAGGTTTTTTTCTTTTTCTTTCTCAATTTGAGCAGTAAGAGCCGATTTTTTAGATCTAAATTCATTGAGAATGACTTTAAAACTCTCCTCAATTTCACTTTTCACTGGAGTAAAACTTTCTTCTTCACCGCCTTGTTCAAGGTACGCTTTTTTGAATTCCTCTATTTCAACCTTTCGTTTTTTATAGAAAATCTGCTTGATGTTTTCTACATCATCCTTTACTTCTTCAACATCTTTAACTACAATTTCTTTAAGTACCTCTATTAATTCATTCAGGCTTAATGTGTTGTAGTCATTTTCGGTGATTCTAAATTCTTCTGAATTAATGATTTCAGATGTAGATTCTGTATTAACGGACACAATGCTTTCTGTGATTGGTGTTTCGTTTTCCAGGTCCTTGTTTAAATCAAGTGGGCTCATTTGCAGTTTGGTTGAATTTATGGGTGTTATACTGTATTGTAAATATATCAGTTTATTGCTTCATCAGTTTTTTTAAGTTCATCGGTTTATTTGTTCATTGGTTTATAAAGTTCATAGAGTTTATAATGTTTATAAAGCTTATTGGTTTACTTGTTAACTCGTTTACTCGTCCACTGATTTACTTAGATAAGAATGCATTTTTGTCACTTAATGTCCTCATTCTTCTTTGATTGCACAAAAATATGGTATTTTCTTTAATTTATTGTATCAAATGTGTGAAAATCTTAAATGCTATCGCCTTTGACATATTTTAGGTTATGCCCCATTCTATCCTTTTTGGTTTGCATGTAAAACTCATTATACTTATTTGTAGTTACTTCTATACCCACATTACTCACTATTGATAGACCATAAGCTTCTAGTCCAATGCGCTTTACTGGATTGTTGCTCATCAGTTTGATTTTGGTAACTCCCACTTCGCGAAGTATTTGAGCTCCCACGCCATAGTCACGTTCATCGGCATTGAAACCAAGGTGCAAGTTAGCATCTACTGTGTCCAGTCCTTCTTCTTGAAGTTTGTAAGCTTTGATTTTGTTCATCAGCCCTATGCCTCTACCTTCTTGATTCATATACACAATTACACCTTTACCTTCCTTTTCGATGAGTTCCATGGCTTTGTGCAGTTGCTCACCACATTCACAGCGCATTGATCCAAAAATATCACCTGTCACACAAGATGAATGTACCCTTACCAATATAGGTTCATCTTTTTCCCATTCTCCTTTTATAAGTGCTACGTGTTCTTTGTCGTTGGAAATTTGACGAAATGGTATTAGTTTAAAATGTCCATAGGCAGTAGGCATATCTACTTTCACACCTTTTTCTACCAATGATTCACTTTTAAGTCGATAAGCTATCAGGTCTTTAATGGTAATAAGTTTTAGGTTGAACTTTTTAGCAATTTCCACCAATTCTGGGAAGCGTGCCATTGAACCATCTTCATTCATTATTTCTATCAAAGCTCCTGCAGGATTCAATCCTGCTAGTCTTGCTAAGTCCACTGCAGCTTCGGTGTGACCAGCTCTGCGTAAAACTCCTTTAGTACAAGCCCTGAGTGGGAAGATATGTCCTGGTCTTCCAAATGTTTCGGGAGTGGAGTCGGGGTGTGCTAATGCTTGAAAAGTAGCAGCTCTATCGGCAGTGGAAACGCCTGTGGTACAGCCTTCAAGTTTGTCCACACTCACTGTAAAAGGTGTGGAGTGGATGGATGTGTTATTGCCAACTTGCATTCCGAGGTCTAGCTCTTCGCATCGTTCTTCTGTAAGTGCAGCACACACAACTCCTCTTCCGTGGGTAATCATGAAATTGACCATGTCAGGCGTGATTTTTTCAGCAGCACAGATAAAATCACCTTCATTTTCCCTGTCCTCATCGTCAGTTACAATCACAAACTTACCATCTTTGATATCTTGTATTGCATCCTCAATATTGTGTGTTAAATCTCCCATATTATAAAAATTGTTATGTGTTTACAATTTTCTTTTTTGAAAATTGATTGAATTTATTTTTCATATAACCCCAAATCTTCAAGTAATGTTCTGCTTCGAAAAGCGTTGCATCAGTTGCAGCTTTGTAAGTGATAAAAATACCCACTGGTAAAAGCACAGATGAACTTAACCACATTCCTTGAAAGGTATTCCACACCGCTTCACGAGCCATTTTATATCCTGTGTTGTCTATGATGTAGTAAATGATAAACATGACCACTGAAATTACCACAGGCATACCCAAACCACCTTTTCGGATGATGGCTCCCAATGGTGCACCGATGAAAAAGAATATCAAACAAGCAAAAGAAAGGGTAAATTTTCGATGACGTTCAATTTCGTGACGGATGACATATTTTTGAGGCTCCTCCAACATCGTTTTGTTGTACAAGACCATGTCTTTCATTGATTTAGTTCGATCAACAGCGAATGAAATCACTACTTCCATGTCTTTTTGGTTCAATGCCAGAAACAGTGAGTCTGCATTAATGTTTTTGTTGGTGAGAATGGTTTGAGTGGGTGGCAGGTTGGGAGATGTGCTTTCTTTTCCGAAAAAGTGGGATCTCATCATTTCTTTGCCTTGTTCGTGACTACGTTTGTTCACTTCATTGTTTACCGAATCGATAGATGCTGTAAGTTGCACCAAATTCTTACTTAGATTCTGGTCTTGAAGAAAACTTTCGTCATAACGATTAAACTCATTGTTGAAATCGAATAAGAATTCTTTCATTTTGAAATTTTCTCTTCGGTATGGAATGCTACTTGGTGAGCCACTGATGCTTTGGTTCTTAAGGTTTTCAAAACTTTCACCCTCATACAATACCAGTTTGAGGTATTTGTCATCGGCAGTGAATAGGATTCTTCCTGAGTCGGCCGTCATTACTGTGGCATTCTCAAATCCTTTGGAGTAATCATATATCATTAAATTCTTTAAAACTTTATCGTCCTTTTCTCTTACGTATAAGCTTACTCCAGTACCGATCCCATTGTAAAACTCACCAACAGGAATTTTAAATTCGGGTGATTTTTGTCTCAAAGAAAGAATAAGGGTCCATAGTTTTTTTTGGGATACTGGCAGTACGTTGTTGGAAAAGTAAAATGCACCAATGCAGATAAATGAAATGAAAATGATGAGTGGACGCATGATTCGAAAAAGTGATATACCTGCCGATTTCATTGCAGTAAGCTCAAAATTCTCGCCCAAATTCCCGAATGTCATCAATGAAGCAAGTAGTATTGCTAGAGGTAATGCTAAAGGAACTAATGAGGCAACAGCATAAGTAAAAAACTCAGCAAGCACTGCATAGCCAATTCCTTTTCCAATTAATTCTGCAAAATGCTTCCAAAGAAATTGCATTAAAAGTATGAAAATGCAAATAAGAAACGTCAACACAAACAGTGTTAAGAATCGTTTTAAGAGGTAAGCGTCAATCTTTTTTAGGCCAAGCATCACATCGTTTTTTGTCCCACAAAATTACACAAAATAATCAATAATCAAATTCAAATTGAAATAATTATGCATGGTGTAATGAGCTTGAATACTAGATTGTTAAAAGAAAAATGACCATTCTGGTAATCAGAAATGGTCATTTATAGTTTGTTTGTTATCCTTATTATTT
>CANIXM010000061.1 GCA_947471245.1 Paludibacteraceae bacterium
CCATTAATGGAATGCTTATGAGTATATTCAAGCGTATGAGAGTAAGCGTGTGCCACATCCCAGTTCATCACACTTCCATTGGCAGTAACTGGAACCAATGAAAGCGAATACCGCAACTCGTGTACTGGAGACACATACTCCAATACAGCACTGGGTGTATATCCACGCGTATTGGCTGGATAATCCCAAGCTCCATTGTTCATCAAACCCCAACTAATAAAGTGAGTTCGTGGATCATGGCTATACTTAATCATATCAAAAAAATCAGCCATACCTATTTTACCAATCTTCAATCCAATGTACTTGGTGGGAACATATCCCGCCAACTGATTGAAATCTGAGGTTCGATATTCCTGTTGATCAGTAAGTGCAAAGATTTGCTTATAATAAATTCGTGCTAAATAAATAGTTGGTGATGGATCGCCCACTCTAAATGTTTCGCCATTGGTAGAAGCTGCCACTCCGAGGGCACCACTAAGACCCGATCCACCTGCTAGTTCTGGATTGAAATAGATACTGGCACCTTTCCACAAATTGGCAGCTAGAAACAATGTAGATGTAAGTGATGTTTGATTCTCTGCGGCTGGACGAAGACTGTTTTCACCGGAATAGGGCACTGAAAAGGCTAGTTTAGACTGATTGATAGTGGTGGTCTGAGCATGGATAGAAAATTGTTCCGTCTTGACAGAATCCACCTGAGACATGAGATTTAATGCACTAATGGCTAACACTATTGCCAAGATTAGTCTTTTCATTTTTTTAAATAATTAGCCCCCTAAATCTACGCCAGCTGGCGGAGACTTTAAGAGAAGATTTGTTGTGAATAATCCCCTTGTGTGTCCAAATTATTATGTTTGGGCATGGGTGTTTCATTTTTTTGTTTTTTTGTTTATGAGAATTTGAAAGTCAAACAATTTATAACTATTAATAGTTTAGACCACAAAGTTCACAATTTTATTTTGATTTCAAATCACCACTAGTGGGGATTTTTAAATATCTCATTCATGAAGAAGACTCACCATTAATGTGGCGAGTCTTCTCTATTGTTTTTGACATTCATATCAGAACTGTTAGAATTGAAGTTTATGCAGTTCAAGACTGTGTCGATTGATATTTCTTCCTATTAAACACCCAGAATATGATTGGGAAAATTAATAATGTCAAGATGGTAGCTGAAATCAAACCACCGATAATTACTACTGCCAATGGTTTAGATGACTCAGACCCTATTCCAGTAGAAATAGCAGCTGGCAGTAAGCCTATAGATGCCATGAGTGCTGTCATCACTACAGGACGAGTTCTGACTTTCACTGCTTCAAAAATGGAATCATCAAGTGAGAAACCTTCTTTTAGATTCAAATAAAATTGAGAAATCAACAATACCCCGTTCTGGATACAAATACCGAAAAGCGCTATAAATCCTACTCCTGCGGAAATACCAAAATTGATTCCTGTAATGTGTAAAGCTAGAATTCCACCAATCATTGCAAACGGAACATTAGCAATGACCAACGCTGCATCCTTGACATTGCCAAACATGATGAAAAGAATAATAAAAATGGCAATAATACTTATAGGTACTACCTGAGCCAAACGATTGGAAGCACGTACTTGATTTTCGAACTCACCAACCCACCCTACGGTATAACCCTGAGGCAACTTGATTTGAGCTACACGATTTTGAGCATCTTGTATAGTACTACCCAAGTCCCTGTCACGAACAGAAAATTTCACACCGATGTATCGCTTTGTATTGGCACGGTAAATAAATGCAGGTCCATTGTGCTTTTCGATGGTACAAATTTGTTTTAAAAGTATTTTGTCACCACTTATTGTAGGTACTTTTAGGCTGGCAATATCTTCTTCGTTTTTCCGATATTCTTTTTGAAAGCGGATTCTAATTTCAAATTTGCGCTCACCTTCATATTTCTCAGTGGCAGTTTTTCCACCATAGGCCATTTCCAATACAGTCTGAGCATCTTCAGCAGACACACCATAAGTAGCCATCTTTTCGCGATCCAGCAATACTGTTACTTCTGGCTGACCAATATTTCTAATGACTCCAAGATCTTTAACTCCTGGTACATCTATCATTTTAGCAACCACTTGATTGGCGAGTAAGTCTAATTCGTTTAGGTCATCACCGAATATTTTCACACCATTCGCAGCTTTAAATCCAGCTACAGCCTCCGACACATTATCCACTATAGGCTGCGAGTAATTAAAACTCACACCTTGGTACTTTTGAAGTTTTTTATCCATCTCTTCCACCAACTGATCATAGGTGATTTTTCGCGCCCACTCATCTCGTGGCTTCAAATTGACCTGCATTTGTGCGAAATAAAAACCACAAGGGTCGGTGCCATCATTGCTTCTACCTGTTTGAGAAAGTACTCCATTCACCTCTTTAAACTGCATCAATTCCTTCCGAAGTATCGCTATCTGCCTAACAGATTCGGGGAGGCTCTGACTCATGGGAAATTTGGCGGTCACCCACAATGCACCTTCATTCAGCTGTGGCATAAATTCAGTACCTAGAAATTTAGCCGAAATAAGTGTAATCTCAAGCACTAAAGTGGCTATGATAAGACTGCGTTTTTTATGTCTATAGGCAGCTTGAAATGACTTAGATATTATATTGTTCCAAAAATCAACAAATGGATTGTGCTTTTCTTTTACATCCTTGTTGAGTAATACGTGACAAAGCACAGGCACCAGAGTTAATGTAAACAAAAGTGCTCCGAGCAATGCAAATCCAAGTGTCCATGCCAATGGAGAAAACATCTTACCTTCTACCTTTTCGAAGGAGAATATTGGAAGTAATGCAATGATAATAATTAGCTTAGAGAAGAAAATGGATTTACCCAGTTCGCCACCACTTTTCTTGATAATACCTGCTTTGGCTAGTTTGTTGAATTTATCTACCCCTATCCTCTCCCGCAAATGATCTAGTGTCACAAACAGTCCCTCGACCATTACCACTGCCCCATCTATGATGATACCAAAATCCACTGCCCCAAGAGACAATAAATTGGCACTCATACCCTTCATTTTCAAGCACAAGAATGCAAATAACAATGCTAATGGCACAATAATCGAAACGACTAATGTGGTTCGCCAGTTGGCCATAAACAGAAACACTATAACCGTAACCAGAATGATGCCTTCCAACACATTGTGCATCACAGTATGAGTAGTGAACGTCATGAGCACATCACGATCGTAAAAACTCTCCATTTTTACATCTGAGGGTAGTATGTGAGTATTTAACTCGTTGATTTTTGCCTTTACACGTTTGAGAACTTCCTCAGCATTTTCGCCCTTTCTCATCACAATAATGCCTTCCACCACATCATCATTATCATTCAGTCCTGTCTGACCCACTCGTGGCAACGAGCTTTCACGCACATCAGCAAGGTGTTTCACCAGTACTGGGTTTCCATCTTCAGAAGTCACGATTACATTTTCGATATCCTTCTGACTTTTAAGTAATCCTAATCCTCTTACTACGAAAGCTTGACCGTTTTTTTCTATCACATCACCACCCACATCAAGATTACTTTTACTCAAGGCGGTATATACATCTACAGGTGAAATATCATAAGCTGCCAACCGATTCGGATCAATACATACTTCATATACTTTTTTCTGTCCACCGAATGCCACCACATCCGCCACACCTGCCACACCTTTCAGCTGGCGCTCCACCACCCAGTCTTGTAGTGTCAGCAATTCACGCGAATCACGCTTTTCGCTCTTCAACACGTATCTGAATATCTCTCCAGTAGGTCCATAAGGTGGCTGAACATCAGGCAACACTCCGTCAGGTAGTTCCACATTTCTCAACTGATTATTTACCTGCTGACGAGCAAAAAAATCTTCAATTCCATCTTCAAAAATAATGGTGATGATAGATAGCCCAAACATGGTAGTACTCCTTACACTGGTTTTCTTCTGCACAGAGTTCACGGCTATCTCCAAAGGAGCTGTCACAAATCGTTCTACTTCCTCTGCACTTCGACCATCCCACTGAGTTACTATAATAATCTGAGTATTAGTCACATCTGGATAGGCTTCAATGGGCATATCCTTGAAGGCAAAAATACCTGCAATCACCAGCAAACCAACCCAGAAGAATGTAAATGCTCTATTTCCGAGCGAAAATGCAATAATACCCTTTATAAACTTATTCATATTCTACTCATTTAATGCGTCATAGATTAGCAATTGGTTTTGAACGATTACTGTCTCACCCAATTTCAAACCATGTTTCACATATACCGTTTCACCTACTTGTCTGAACACTTCTACTTTTTTAACCTCAATATGACTTCTATCCTTATAAACCAACACAAAATTGGAGTTTCTATCAAAAACTACAGCATTTGAAGGAATAGCAAGCATTTGATTGGTTTCATTGTAAGAAATCTTGATATTCGCTTTCATTTCTGGTTTGAGCACGTAGTCAGGATTTTTTAATTTAATTCTGACTTTCATAGACTTGGTCTCAGTGTCAATCACATTGAATATCTTGTCCACCGTACCAGTAAAGATTTTATCTGGATAACTAAGTGTCACCACATCCACTTTTCCTCCCAGTTTTACTTGATTAATATCAGACTCACTCACATTGGCCAAAGCCCATACTTCATCTATCTGTGCAATATCAAAAATATTGTTGCTATGATCATTTCTGAGCATCATATCCTGATTAATTGCTTTTTGGATAATAAAGCCCGAAATTGGAGAGCGTACTTCATAAATTGCTCCAGCTCTCATGCTATAAATCTTATAGGTTTCCTCTACGCGTTTTAACTGAGAACGTGCTTTTTCCAACTCACTCTTGGCGCCAAGTACATCTGTTTCTGTATTCAGTCGGCCTTCATACAACTCCTGCGCAACCTTCAATTTCTTAATTGCCATCAGCACGTCATTTTTAGCATCATTCAAGTCCTTTTCAAAACTTGCCACCTCAGTACTTCGAATGTTTGCAAGTAGTTGGTCTTTCTTCACAAAGTCCCCAAGTTCTACAAACACTGTCTGCACACTTCCACCTACCATAGGATAGATTTCAATCAATTTATTGTTATCTGCTGAAATCTTTCCAAATAAGTCCAACTGGTTGGTCAACTGTTTCTCCTCAACCTTAGCAAACTTGGTGGTACGGTACATCTGATCATTGAGCACAAATGAGATTTTAGCTTCTTCCTTATTTTCCTTATTATCTTTACAGGAAGAAACTGCCAATAGTGGAAAAACAATCAACGCGACAATATTAATTTTCATACGATTATAATTTAAGCCTCCCCAAGCCTCCGCCAGCTGGCGGAAGTAGATGTGAAGTTAGATTTGTTTACTTAGACCCTTGTGTTTCTCAATTTTATATTTTGGGCATAGGCGTTTCATGCGACTAGAATATTGTAGAGGATGTATTATAATTTATATCCTCACAAGCATTCACAAGCGATTTTTCTATTTGGTGATATTGCATCAACGATTGAGTAAAACTCTCTAGGAAATCCGTGAATTCTATCAATGACACATTCCCATGTCTGAAATTCTTAAACATAGATTCGTCCACTTTCCTGAATGTTTGGATGGTTTCATCATTAATAAGATTCACATTATCACTTGCTTCTTTCCATTTCTTGGTAGAAAGTATCAAATCTTGCATCACTTGATTTACCATGTATTTCTTAGTAGTGGAAGCTGACTTTAGTTTTGCATCGGCAGATTTAATATTGCCCTGATTCCAATTCCAAAGTTCCAAAGGCAAGCTGATAGAAGTAGTCCATTGATTATTAAATGCTCCTCCACGTTGAGAAAAAGCGGTACCGAGTGTTAAATCTGGAACAGCCAACGAGCGTTGCCATTTAAGATTCCAATGTGCAGCTTCCTCTTGTTTGAATGAGATGTTATAGTCTGGTCGATTTTTGATAGCTAGCTGAAACAGTGAATCTATCCCAGGCAGTTTGGTTTTTGAGTAGTTATGGATTTCTGCATCTGTGGGGGTCAATGTGCTAATGTTTTGACCTACGAGTAGAGATAAGGTGGATTGATTTTCTGTGATATTTTTGTAAAGTTCTGTTTTTTTGGAGTGTAAATCCAGATAGAGTGATTGTAATCTGACTAAATCTTTGAGGGCAATATTTCCTTCCTTTACTTGCTTGGAATACTGTTCAATCAACTGATTCAAGCTTTCCATCTGAATGACAATGGCCTGATAAGAAAGATTATCATAATATATGGCGAAATAACTCTGTCTAAGCTCTTTTTTAAGCGTTCGTAGCAAATCAAAAAATTGCAACTGTGTAACATCAGCATTGGCCTTTGCCACCTCGGTTTCATTGTGTTTCTGACCACCAATGTGAATAATCTGCTGGATAGAAAATGCCTTATCACCATTCACCCCCACATCAAAGTACGACTTTCTATCTGGATTGTAAGCATTAACTTCGATACCTATATTCGGATTCTCCCACAGACGCGCCTGAATGACCAATGCTTGAGCGGCATCAATATCATATTTGGCTGCTAGCAGGTTTAAATTATTGGTAAGGAAAGAACGCTCACAATCGTTGAGTGTGCTAAGGGAATCTAACTGAGTATAAGCGAATTGAGAAAAAGAAATTGAGAAAAGAAATAAAACTGCAAACACGACTCTGTTCATCTTCTTACTTTTTGTTTTTAATTATTGAATGTCTTCCAAATGACATAGCAATGCTTTTGTTGTCACGCACAACAAAAGTAGTAGCATTAATCTAATTCAAACTCATTTTTTTGTATAAAAAACACTAAAAATTGTATAGCTAAGATAACACAACCACTACCTCAATTCTATCTGATGAGTGTATTTACACTTTTTATTTCGGACATTTCTTAATACCTTTGTAATCAATAATATTTTCACATCTCATAAAGTTAAAGACTGAGCACAAGGCTGCATAAAAAACTATTAGACAAAACATTATCCAATCACTAACAGTTAACTCACAACAGAAATATAAAATGCTTAACCATCTCAACAATCACCGCACAGTACGCAAATACACCACGCAACCAATTGAAAAAGAACTCCTTGAAAAATTACTAACGGCAGCATGTAGGGCTTCCAATACTGGCAATATGCAAGCCTACAGCATAATAGTAACCACCGAACAAAATATCAAGGAACAATTAGCTCCCACACATTTCAATCAGCCAATGGTCACTCAGGCACCTGCCGTTCTCACTTTCTGCGCTGATTTCAATCGTTTTAGCCAGTGGTGCGAGATGCGAAATGCTAGTCCAGGCTATGATAACTTTCAATCATTTATGGCAACAACCATTGATACATTGTTGGCGGCACAGACTTTTTGCATTGCGGCTGAAAGCGTAGGACTTGGCATTTGCTATTTGGGGACTACGACTTACAATGCACGTCCTATCATTGATGCATTGCAATTGCCAAAATTGGTAGTTCCCATCACCACCATTACAGTGGGTTATCCCGATGGTGAATTTCCTCAAACAGATAGACTTCCACTAGAAGCTGTTGTTCATTATGAAAAATACAATCTGTTTTCCAATGAAGACATTGATAGAATTTATGCAGAAAAAGAAAGTAGTGAGTTTTACAAGAATTTCGTAGCGGAAAACGGGAAAGAGACTTTAGCACAGGTATTTACAGACATCAGATACACACGTACAGCTAACGAGCTTTTTTCGGAAAAGTTCCTTGAAGTACTTAGAGAACAAGGATTTATGAAGTAAAAAAAATCTATACTGGGATAGGTGAGCAAACCACAAAAGAATAATTTGAAACCATATCGAACACATCATGCTTTTCAATTTAAATTGGAAAATGGTCACATAGTTTTGCCTTTGGGCAAATTGGCTTGTATGACAAAAGTTCTGGGTAGCGTTGAAAACTCGAATTAATGTCAGATAACTATGCAAATTGTAGCGCTGGTTATTTCCCGTAGGGAAATGATATTATTAGAAATATTGAGAGCGTTGGCAGATTCGCCGTAGGGGATAGAGTGATGATTTGCAAACATTATCTACGGGGAATGAATCAAGATAATTATTTTTGTCTTAGCCCCCTAATTAACTGGACTATTTTGTAGAATCAATTTAGGACATTAATTTTGTGGAATTATGAGTAGAATCAGGAGAAAATTCAGTTTAGAAGAAAAGCTTCAGGTGTTGAGTGAAGTCGA
>CANIXM010000062.1 GCA_947471245.1 Paludibacteraceae bacterium
AACAAATGAAAATTTCTCGTCAAACATTTGGTTTAAAGCGGATAGACACCTATATCATTGGCAAATTTTTGGGAACATTTTTCTTCTCATTAGCCATGTTGATTAGTATCGGCATTGTGTTTGACTTAACAGAGAAGATGGATAAGTTTTTTGAGTATCATGCGCCTTTTAAAGCCATCGTACTTGACTATTACATTCCATTTATTCCATTCTACATCAATATGTTGACGCCGCTTTTTACCCTTCTGGCGTTAATTATTTTCACATCCAAAATGGCAAACGATACAGAAGTGGTAGCTATTTTGGCTAGTGGTACCAGTTTTGGGCGTTTTGTGAGACCCTATTTTATTTCGGCTACCATCATCTTTATCATGTCGTTTACCTTGGGCGGATACGTCATTCCTTATAGTAATAAGAAAATGATTGCCTTTTCCAATCTGTACATTCAGCCCTTCAAAGCACCATCTGTTCAAAATATCCAAATGGAAGTGGCTGACGGAGTAATCATGTATATAGAGAGATACGAGAAGGAAAGCAATATTGGATACCGCTTCTCATTAGAGAAATTTAAAGGTAAGAAGCTTATTTCCAGACTGACAGCTCAAACCATCAAATGGGATTCGGCGTATAAGTGGAAAATGACTGATTATCTACAACGCGATTTTAACGGCATGCGCGAACACATCAGCAAAGGAGCTTCCAAAGACACCACCATCAACGTACAACCCGATGAGTTTTTCATCACCGCAGCTGAGGCGCCACAGATGAACAACAAAGAACTGGCGCAATTTCTGTCCAAACAAAAAGACAGAGGGATAGGCAATATTCAAGCCTTCGAAGATGAGTATTACAAGCGTTTTTCCATGCCACTAGGTGCATTTATCATGACTTTGATAGGAGTTTCGCTTTCGTCAAGAAAAGTACGAGGTGGAATAGGACTTCACTTGGGTGTAGGCATTGGTCTAAGTGCTGCATACATCCTTTTTCAAACCATGTCAACATCACTTTCAGTAGGTGGAGTCATGTCTGCATTCACAGCCGTGTGGATCCCCAACATCCTTTTCCTTTCCATAGGGCTCTATCTCTACAACAAGGCTCCTAAATAAGAATTTTTTTTATCAATCACGAATAGATACGTGTAAACATTTTTTATCTTTGCACAAACGAAAAAAGGAAACTATGAGTACTGATGAAATAAAGCTACAGATTTTCCGTCAGGTTGACACCTTGGATGCCACAAAGCTTAAAGAATTTTATGGAGTTTTGCTTAATTATGTGAACAGTAAGAAAGAGACCACCGAATGGATAGGTGTTTCGAAAGCTGAACAAAAAGGAATAGAAGCAGCAATCAAAGAGCTAAACCAAGGCAAAGGAATTGTACATCAGGATGTCATGACTGCATTAAGAAATAAAACAGGTCATGCCTAAGCAAATTTTATCGGAAAAAGAAATCTCATATTGAATTATTGCGGATTTTCGACACTAGACAACATCCAAAAAAAAATAAGTTCAAGTAAAAAATCAGTACACCTACAATCCCCAACTGATTGACTTTACCCAAGCACCTAACCCTGATCTTTTACTCCAACTTTCAGACTTTTTGAGAAGTGATTGTAGAGAATTACCCCTCCCTCCTTTCAACCATTTTTCGTATCTTTGTATCTACTGCCCAGTAGTACCCTCATCCGATAATTATCAATTGTCAATTATTCATTATCAATTAAAGAAATGGTTGTTTGCATTGCCGAAAAGCCCAGTGTGGCGCGTGATATAGCTCAAGTTATTGGTGCCAACTCCAAGAAAGATGGATACATGGAGGGTAATGGTTATCAGGTTACTTGGACGTTTGGGCACCTCTGCGCACTTTTCGAACCCCACGAATATACTCCCGACTGGAAACCATGGGCACTCAGTCATTTACCCATGATACCTACGCAATTTGCCATTAAAGTAACCAACGATAGCGGCATTCAAAAGCAGTTTGCCGTCATCGAAAAGCTAATGGCTACTGCCGATGAAGTGGTCAACTGTGGTGATGCGGGTCAAGAAGGGGAACTTATCCAGCGATGGGTGATGCAAAAAGCACGATGCAAATGCCCCGTAAAGCGACTTTGGATTTCGTCACTGACAGAAGAAGCCATCCGCGAGGGATTTGCCAAACTCAAAGATCAATCGGAATTCCAACGACTGTATGAAGCCGGACTATCACGTGCCATCGGCGACTGGTTGCTAGGCATGAATGCCACACGTCTCTATTCACTCAAGTACGGTAAACGAGGGCAAGTGCTCTCCATCGGAAGGGTGCAGACCCCTACGCTGGCGCTGATTGTGAATCGACAATTGGAGATAGAAAATTTCGTTCCACAAGCCTACTGGGAATTGAAGACTACCTACCGCGATACCGTGTTTTCGGCATCACAGGGCAGATTTAGTTCAGTGCAGGAAGGCGAGCAGTTTCTCCAAACGGTGAAAGCCAATGACTTTTTTGTGACTGATATTAATACCAAGAAAGGCACCGAATCTGCCCCTCGTTTGTTTGACCTCACCTCCTTGCAGGTGGAGTGCAACAAGAAATTTGGCTACTCGGCCGACGAGACGCTCAAGATTATCCAAAGCCTGTACGAGAAAAAAATAACCACCTATCCTCGTGTGGACACTACCTATCTGAGCGACGATATCTATCCGAAAATTCCAGATATTCTGAAAGGAATCAAAGACTACGAATTGCTCACCAAACCGTTATTGGAGAAGAAAATAGAAAAGTCGAAAAAGGTATTTGACAACTCCAGGGTAACTGATCACCATGCCATTATACCCACAGGTATTCATCCTACGGCACTGACTGATACCGAAAAAGCGGTGTTTGACTTGGTGGCTCGGCGCTTCATAGCCAACTTTTACCCCGAATGTAAAATAGCCACCACCACCGTGCTAGGCGAAGTGGACAAGGTAGAATTTAAAGTAAACGGAAAGCAAATCCTAGACATGGGCTGGCGTGTGGTGTTCAACAAACCTCAGGACAAAGACCTGGACGAAACCGAAGAACGTACCTTACCCATCTTGGTGAAAGGCGAAAGCGGACCGCACGAACCTACTCTTGCCGAGAAATGGACATCGCCACCAAAAACTTATACCGAAGCCACATTGCTACGTGCCATGGAGACAGCGGGTAAGTTGGTGGATAATGACGAACTGCGCGATGCCCTGAAAGAAAATGGCATAGGCCGACCATCTACCCGTGCCTCCATCATCGAAACGCTCTTTAAGCGCGACTATATCCGTAAGGAACGCAAAAACCTCATTGCCACCAACACGGGAGTGGATTTGATCCTGACCATACAAGAAGACTTGCTCAAGTCGGCAGAACTCACCGGACTGTGGGAGAAAAAACTGCGTCAAGTAGAAAAAGGCGAATACCAAGCCAAAGATTTCTTGGACGAACTTAAAGCCATGGTGACACAAGTGGTATTCAACGTAAAATCCGACAACAGAACCATAGCCGAGATACAAGCCAAATCCAAGCAACTGGAAGGAACTCCCTGCCCCCTCTGCGGCAAAGGCACCCTGCTCAAAGGCAACACCGCCTACGGATGCAGCGAGTGGAAAAGTGGATGCTCGTATCGGGTGGGGTTTTGAAGGGAGTTAAGTGAAATAGTGATGATTTAGAATGGGTATAATAGTTGTGTATTATCGAAAGCACTCAAATAGTTTTTGATGCGATAAATGAAAATTTTCGACTCCAATAGTTTGATTTTTAATTAAATATGATACAAATATTTTAAAATATAAATTGTTGGGTGTTGGGTCATGTTAATATTATTAATTAATTTTGTTCTTAATTATTATTATCGATAAATCTTTGATAGTCTAGTTGTTTTAATCGTTTACAACTAATTTGTAAAGTATTGATTGACAAATAATTGGAACTTTTGAACAGATGTAACTTAAAATCAAATATCTAAAACTGAATAAATTTTTATCAGTCAAAAAAATATTAATCAAAAAGAGAAAAATGAGAAAAGCAATTGTTTTATTGATGTTTTTACAAGCGGTTTTAGTTCTAAAATCTCAGGATACACTTTCGTTAAAAGATGGAAGAATAATACCTTGTAAGATTGTGAGTAAATCGGACACAGCAGTATTTATTGAAGAAAAAAGTAATGGAGAACTTAAGCAAACCTATATTTCAAAGTCTCTTTTACAAAACACTAAAGAATCTTTGATTAATTCTCAAACAACTGTTGTAGAAAATGAAAATAGAGATTCGTTGGCTAAAATTTATATCTTCAGACCTCCATTTTCTCCTGGTACTGCTATTACAATGAAAATATTCATTGATAATCAGCCAATTGTAAGATTATGTTATAATTCATATTATCAAGTAGAATTAAAACCAGGGACTCATAAGTTTTCAAGTGCATTAGGTGATACAGCAGTTTTGAAACTAAACGTGGAAGCTGGAAACACCTATTACATTGCCTCATATTATGTTAATGGATTTTGGAGTGGTATTCCTGTATTAGAACTTTTTCCAGCCCCAAATGGAAAATCTATTGTGGAGGGTGGCTATTTAAAACCTCAAAAATTTCAACCAATTATTGAAAAAAAATTAAACTCAAGAATAGGTCTTGTTTTTGGAGGTGGAGGTGGTATTCAAAACAATGTGCTGGGAAAAACAGATAAAAACACTGATTTAACTTTAAGTGCTGGTGGTGGAGCTTTTATTGGACTTGAATATGGACATGAGTATAGTAAAAAATTCGATCTTTCATGGAATTTGTTCTATCAAGGAAGTACATTATCCAATACTATTAAAAATGGCGAAGCTGCATTTGATAGGTTAGCTTTGTTAGTTACGCCTGCATTAATTATTCCATTGAAAGGTGATTATATGAAATTCAGATTAGGAGGTGGTTTGGGACTTTATTCTCTAGGTTCTATGTCTGTAACTGGCGCATGGATTAATAATGCGGATGTAAAATTAAATTACTTGCCAGCCTTAGGTTATCATGCTTCAGTTGTATTTGATGTATTATTGTCTGAAAAAACATCCTATACATTTGGCTTGAAATATTATAATGTAAACTATCAATATACTGAGATGGGTAGCAATGTAAAACCCAACGATGCTACTTTTTCTAATCTTAATGGATCTGGAATTGATTTTACATTTGGATTTTATTTTCATTTTGCTAAATAATTGGGAAAAGTGAATGTGTCGATGAAATTGTGATGGTGTTTACATGAAGCATGTATGGCTTATGGGATTAGTGATAAGTAATTTGGGTGTCTCTTGCTCAACGATAAAGTGGTGATGAATTAATTATACCCCATTTGTTAGAAAATGACATATGGGGTATTAATAGCAGAAAGTTCAGTATCTTTGTAATTGTATTACTGCATTATTTGTTAGATACTTGTAATGACTTCCAATAAAGACATTCTCAAAATCACTTACCCCATTCTACTCACGCTGGTGGCTCAGAATGTGGTGAGTATTACCAATACTGCTTTCTTGGGTAGAGTGGGAGAGGTAGAGCTCGGTGCTTCGGCGTTGGGCGGCGTGTTTTATTTTGCGGTGTACATGGTGGGATTGGGTTTCAGCATTGGTGCGCAGATACTCATAGGGCGGCGCAATGGTGAAGCCAATTACGTGCAGATAGGACCCATTTTTAATAATGGGATGATTATCAGTTTGGTGTTTGGAACGTTGGTGTTGCTGATTTCTATTCCCGGAGTGCCATTTTTGATGAAATACTTTGTTCACTCACCACGTATCTATTCAGCTACAGTTGCTTATTTGGATTGGCGGGTATATGGCATTGTGTTTACCTATGCAGGGGTGATGTTTCGTAGCTTTTTTGTGGGCATTACTCAGACTAAGATTCTGACTTATACTGCATTTCTCACCGCATTAGTTAATGTTCTATTTGATTATTTGTTGATTTTTGGGAATTGGGGCTTTCCTAAGTTGGGCATTGAAGGGGCTGGTATTTCTTCCGTCATTGCTGAGGCTGTCAGTACGTTCTATTGCCTGTGGTTTATGTACTACAAAGTGGACGTGAAACGATATGGTCTTTTTCAGGTTCGTAAAATGGATTGGAAGCTTATCGGTCAGGTACTTGACTTATCGGTATTTATCATGCTTCAATTTTTTTCAGCTATCTCCACTTGGTTTTTATTCTTTATCTTTATTGAACGCATGGGGGAACGGTCACTTGCCATTTCCAATATTGGTAGAGGATTGTACATGTTGCTTATGATTCCAGCCTCAGCGCTGGCTACAGCTGTCAATACCATAGTGAGTAATCTGATAGGTGCTGGTAGAAAGGAAGAGGTCGTTCCGCTTATCAATAAGGTAGCGCTAATTTCCGTGCTGTTGGTGTTGCCATTTTCTATCATCACATTTATTTTCCCGGTACCATTTACCATGTTGTTTACCGATAACCCAGAGCTGATCCGTGAAAGTATTGGAGTCATGCGGGTAGTGTCAGTGGCCAATGTGTTATTCTCGTTTTTCTTCATTGTCATGAATGGGGTGTCAGGCACAGGCAATACCCGCACAGCATTATTATTTGATATCATTACCCTGAGTTTTTACATGGCTTATGTGTATTATACCACTCATGTGATTACAGCAAGTGTGGAAGTGGTTTGGTATGCCGAATATGTCTATTGGACCATCATGGGCGTGCTGGGATATGCTTATCTTTACTGGGGAAACTGGAGGAAAAAGGAAATTTGATTTTGAGATAATATAGAGCCAAGAATCAAGATTTTAGAGCCAAGAATCAAGAGCCAAGATTTTAGAATCAAGATTTTTGAGCCAAGAATCAAGACTGTTAATGCATGGCTTGAAAAGCCGAACTTTCATAACCGTTGGTCATCGACCTACGGAAGGAAAAAAGAAATACTTAGATGACCTGAAAGGTCAGACTTCTTTTGAGTCACCAATTAACCAAAAAATATGGCAAAAACTAAATCCGTATATGTCTGTCAAAGTTGTGGTGCTGATTCGCCTAAGTGGATTGGCAAGTGCCCATCGTGTGGTGAGTGGAACTCGTATGTGGAAGAGGTAATTGCCAAAGACAGTTCGTCTAAGATTCGTTTTGCAGGAGTAGAGCAGGTGCGTCAGAAGCCTGTGTTGATTAGTGATGTGGAAACCTCCGAAGAAAGCCGAATTGATACCAGTTCGGGTGAGTTGAACCGTGTGCTGGGTGGTGGATTGGTGCCAGGTTCGTTGGTGCTTATTGGTGGTGAACCTGGGATTGGTAAGTCCACGCTGGTGCTCCAGGTGGTGCTCAATATGAAAGGGCAGAAGACGCTTTATGTGTCGGGTGAGGAAAGTGTGAAGCAGATTAAACTTCGTGCTGAGCGACTGAAATTTGACAATCCTGATTGCTACATCGTGAGCGAAACGTCTTTGGAACAGATTTTTGTTCATATTCAAAATACCCAACCCGATTTAGTCATTGTTGACTCCATACAAACTGTCTCAACCGAAACCATAGAGTCGTCGCCAGGTTCGGTGTCACAGGTAAGAGAGTGTGCTGCTAGCCTGCTCAAATTTTGCAAAACTACTTCCACGCCAGTGTTGCTGATAGGTCATATCAACAAAGAAGGCAGCATTGCAGGACCAAAAGTGCTGGAACATATAGTGGACACCGTGCTCCAGTTTGAAGGTGATCAGCACTATATGTATCGCATACTTAGAGCCATAAAAAACCGTTTTGGCAGCACTTCCGAACTGGGCATTTTCGAGATGCAACAGTCCGGACTCCGCGAAGTGAGCAATCCCTCCGAGCTACTCCTTTCTCAAAATCATGAAGGACTTAGCGGGGTAGCCATAGCCTCTGCCATCGAAGGTGTGAGGCCGTTTCTGATAGAGGTGCAAGCGCTTGTCAGTTCGGCAGCTTATGGCACACCTCAGCGCTCCAGTACAGGCTTTGACCTAAGACGACTGAACATGTTGCTAGCAGTGCTAGAAAAGCGTGCAGGATTTAAGATTGCACAAAAAGACGTATTCCTCAATATCGCTGGCGGTATCAAAGTGAATGACCCAGCCATTGATTTGGCAGTCCTTTCTGCCATCCTTTCTTCCAATGTAGATATAGCCATTGAGAAGCAAGTATGTGTGGCTGGCGAAGTTGGGCTCTCGGGCGAAATCCGCCCCATCAACCGCATG
>CANIXM010000063.1 GCA_947471245.1 Paludibacteraceae bacterium
ACACGTTCACCTTGGACGTGGATTCCAACACATTATTTTGCTCAAGGAATACCCTATTTTGTAGCTATGACATTGGCAGTGATAATGTACAAGCGCTTTGGCATATCCAATACTGACATTGCACTATATACCAGTTGGTTGTATTTGCCATGGGTAATCAAGCCATTTTGGAGTCCATTCATTGACTTGCTGAAAACCAAGCGGTGGTGGATAGTGACCATGCAGCTGATAATTGGTGCTTGTCTAGCAGGTGCGGCATTTTTGATTCCGCTACCATTTTTTTTTCAAAGCACATTGGCCGTCCTTTGGTTGATGGCCTTTAGTTCGGCTACTCATGATATTGCTGCAGATGGGTTCTACATGTTGGCTTTAAATAATGCAGAACAATCATTTTTTGTGGGGATTAGAAGCACTTTTTATCGACTGGCAATGATTTCGGGTCAAGGATTGTTGGTAATTGTGGCAGGAAGCTTGGAGACCTATACTAACAATATCCATTTGGCTTGGAGTATAACTTTCTTTATTATTGCTGGGTTTTTTGGATTAGTACTTCTTTATCACCGATTTATCCTTCCAAGACCTGTGAATGATTCAGAAGTCGAACGCAAAAGTTTTCGACTTGTTTTTAGCGGATTTGGATTGACATTTGCATCTTTTTTTCAAAAACAAGGTATCGGGTTAGCATTGGCTTTTATGCTGCTTTACAGACTTGGAGAAGCATTACTGGTGAAGATGGTAACACCGTTTCTACTAGATGCGCGACCCATAGGTGGGCTGGGGCTTACTACTCAGCAAGTGGGCATAGTGTATGGAACAGTGGGTGTGATTTCATTGACCATCGGTGGTGTAGTGGGTGGCATATCGGTTTCTCGCAAAGGATTGAAGTATTGGCTTTGGCCTATGGCACTGTGTATCACTTTACCACATTTGGCATTCTTATACTTATCCTGGTGTCAGCCTAGTGACTTGTTACTAATCAATATTGCTGTAGCTATAGAGCAGTTTGGTTACGGATTTGGATTTACCGCCTACATGCTTTATTTGATTTATTTTTCGGATGGCGAACACAAAACAGCTCATTATGCCATTTGTACAGGATTTATGGCATTAGGAATGATGCTTCCAGGCATGATAGCAGGCAAGCTCCAAGAGATGCTTGGCTACAACCACTTTTTTGTATTTGTGATGATATGTGCTATTCCCACATTGCTCTTAATTCCGTTTATTAAGGTTGACTCTAGTTTTGGGAAAAAACCAAAGGAGGAAATTAAACCACAAAACCAAGATTGAAGATTGAAGATTGAAAATTGAAAATAGACATTAAGGACACACATAGTTTTGTCAAAGTTTATTTGCCATGCTCGTTTCATGTGGGCAAGTAATACAAATAAAAAAACGCAACTGATTGATAATCAAGTGCGTTTTTGTCTTGTAAGTGGTACCACCAGGAATCGAACCGGGGACACAAGGATTTTCAGTCCTTTGCTCTACCAACTGAGCTATGGTACCTTATTTCGCTTAGCGGGTGCAAATATACGGCTTTTTTTTATTCTACAAAACAGTTATTTGAAAAAAGTCGAAAAAATGTGACACTTCATCGACTATCATTCATTGTAATTAAAACAAGTGGGTGTGTCAATCAAACATAACAACCATATATATAAGAAGATAAGCTATGCTTTATTAATTCGTCAATTTTATGTACTTTTGCAAAACAAAATTTAGTCAGTCTTCATTTTTTGTTTAAGGTAAAGTACAACGTATTCCATGAAGTAAAGCCCATCTGGCTCACTGTGGTAGAATAAATAGATTAATTATTTCCAATGAATAACATTCGTAATTTCTGCATCATTGCACATATCGACCATGGCAAAAGCACCTTGGCCGACCGCCTACTGGAGTACACCAACACAGTAGCAGGCAAGGAAATGCAAGCTCAAGTCCTTGACAATATGGATCTGGAGCGCGAGCGTGGCATCACCATCAAAAGCCATGCTATTCAAATGAATTATCGCCTAGGTGATGAACAGTACGTCTTTAATCTGATTGACACGCCAGGACACGTTGATTTTTCGTATGAGGTGTCACGTTCTATTGCAGCCTGTGAAGGTGCACTGCTGATAGTTGATGCCACGCAAGGCATTCAAGCACAGACCATTTCTAATCTATACATGGCATTGGAGCATGACTTGGAAATTATCCCTGTGATGAATAAAATGGACATGGACAACGCCATGCCCGAAGAGGTAGAAGATCAGATAATTGAGCTATTGGGGTGTAAGGCTGATGAAATCATTCGTGCAAGCGGAAAAACAGGCATGGGCATTGACCAAATACTTGAAGCTATCGTCACCCGTGTGCCAGCCCCCAAAGGTGATCCTGAAGCACCGTTGCAATGTTTGATTTTTGACTCAGTATTCAATTCATTTCGTGGCATTATTGCATATTTCAAGATTCTTAACGGCACTATCAACAAGGGTGATTTGGTCAAATTTGTTGCTACCGAAAAAGAGTATTTTGCCGACGAAATAGGCATTCTCAAACTGGACATGTCGCCCACCAAATCGCTAAGCGCAGGAAATGTGGGTTATATCATTTCGGGAATAAAAACATCTAAAGAAGTAAAGGTTGGTGATACCATCACCCATGTGAAACGACCATGTGAAACTGCCATAGATGGATTTGAAGAAGTAAAGCCGATGGTGTTTGCTGGCGTTTATCCAATAGACACTGAAGACTTTGAAGACCTGAGAGCCTCTATAGAAAAATTGCAATTAAATGATGCGTCATTGACATTTGAAGCCGAATCATCCGTAGCATTGGGATTTGGTTTTCGCTGCGGCTTCCTAGGCATGCTACACATGGAAATTATCCAGGAACGACTTGACAGGGAGTTTGACATGAGCGTCATCACCACTGTGCCCAACGTGTCATACAAAGTATATACGAACAAAGGCGTCCTGATAGAAGTACACAATCCATCAGGGCTGCCAGACATCATGGCCATAGACCGTATCGAAGAACCCTATATACGCGCTTCCATTATCACTCGCACCGACTACATTGGTCAGATTATGACACTGTGTCTTGGAAAACGAGGAGAGTTGATAAAGCAAAACTACATTTCTGGCAATCGGATGGAATTGATTTATGATTTACCATTAGGAGAAATTGTATTTGATTTTTATGACCGATTAAAAAGTATTTCCAAAGGATACGCATCATTTGACTATCAGATGAATGGATTCCGCCCTTCCAAGTTGATTCGATTGGACATCATGTTAAATGGCGAACCTGTTGACGCTTTGTCTTGTCTGATTCATTTTGATAATGCAGTGAATCTCGGACGTAGGATGTGCGAAAAGCTAAAGGAATTGATTCCACGTCAACAGTTTGACATTGCTGTACAAGCGGCAATAGGTGCAAAAATCATTGCACGTGAAACCATTAAAGCAGTAAGAAAGGACGTGACAGCCAAATGTTATGGTGGAGACATTAGTCGTAAACGAAAGCTATTAGAAAAACAAAAGAAGGGCAAGAAGCGAATGAAACAAATCGGAAATGTGGAAGTTCCCCAGAAAGCATTTATTGAAGTCTTAAAACTTGATTAATATAAGTTGTAAAACATACTAGATTTTTAAGACAGAGGAGCTATGTGCGTGTTATTAATTTTACACTTCCGACAGTATAAAATAAACTCAATATTTAACTTCGCTTGACCTTTTTTATCGTTTTCTTAATCGATTTTCCCATTATTTTCACCACTGGAATCAGAAATTCATCCCAAATAATAATTCCGAATAAAGTACCGACTTTATTCGGAATTATTGGTTATATAGCGCTCAAAAAACGATTAAGTGTATGAAATACAATTATTTATTTTTAAAAATATTTTCCAAAAGAAATTGTTTTTGAGATTAAAATTGTATATTTGCAAGCAATAACAATCCTCAAAAGCTAAAATTAACCAATATGAATAATCTGTGTGCGTTACGAGACATTAATAGAGTGGTGAAAGCTTACGAACAACAATTCTTTGATACTTTTGGAATTAGTCTTAATGAAGGAATGGTTATCTGTTGCATCGATCAAAGTGAGGTCAATTCTTCGGACATCGCCTCAGCCATAGATTTAACGATGTCCAATTGCTCAAAAATCATCAAATCCGTTGAGAACAAAGGATTAATTACACGGGCAATGGGAGTAGAAGACAAAAGGCACATGTTCTTCAAACTGACAGAAAAGGGCAATAGCCTTTTACAGAACATTCACCAAAACAGTCAATCCATCACAGATTCACTGAATGAAGTATTTGCAAAGCCCTGATTTTTCAAGCACTCGAGGAAGCTATAGGAGAAAAACAAAATTATTCTAAAAATAATTAATAAAAAATCGAATATTTTTAAAATTTTGGCATTATATTTACACACACTGCCTTTATCTTATTGTTTATTTTACAATAAAGTCGTTTAATTGGTGTTTTTTTATTTGTTTTTATGCATTTATTTAAAAATAACCAAATGCAGATTAACACATTTTGGATTACAAGTATCTGATTCATAAAAATTCACATTCACTTAAAATGCTAAGCGATAGCAAATGTTTTCCTAATAAATGAATGAATTTTAAAAATATCGTTAAAAAAATAATATTCAGAGCGTTAGCTTGTGATAGAACTATAAATATAAGCTAACAATGGGGAAAAAACCTATTATTTTGAGTAATTTTGCAGCATGAGTAAGACTACCATTTGGACTTTAATAATATTGATGCTTTTGACCTTTATAGGCCTGATATTCATACAAGCCAGATATGTCAAGATTAATGCCGAAATGATAGAAGATCAGTTTAATGAAAATGTTCAAAGAAGTCTTTTTCAAACAGTAAGCCTAGTAGAAGAGAAAGAAGCATTAGAATACCTCAGTCAGATAATTGGTGAAAATGATACCCACTCGAGAAGCGTCTCCAGCATCGGCATCAACCCTCAAAATATTGAAACAGAAAAGAACAATATTGATTCATTTATCAAAAGTCCTAGAGTGCACTCCAAGTTGAATGGGCGCACTGGCATCAGGCTGTCTCACTCACACGGCAACAGCACGATAGAAGAGACTTCAAAATACCTGCAAGAAAAGTTCAAACAAAACTTTTCGCGATCTAAGTCAGTGTTGGATCAAGCGGTATTCAAATGGATGAGAGATACAGAAGACAAAGACATCAGTGAAAGAATAAATTTTGAAGAGCTGGATGGCATCCTAGAACGAGTAATGGAAAACAACAGTGTGAAAATTCCATATTCATACAGGATTATAGATCAGGGGGGCGAAATACTCTTTCAAAGAGACAAAGGGACTAAGCAGCAAGGAGTATTCAACGACCGTGAAGCATACTCACAGAAGTTGTTTCCTTATGATGAGAATAACAAAACAGCATACTTGAAAGTGGTGTTCTCCACAAAGCAAAACTACATCATCCGATCGATGAATCTGCTGTTGCCTTCGATAGCATTGACGGTGTTTATTCTCAGTATTTTCATTTTTGCGGTGGTGATTATTTTTAAGCAAAAGCAGTTGAACAAAATAAAGAATGACTTTGTTAACAACATGACTCATGAGCTAAAAACCCCAATATCAACTATTTCACTGGCATCACAGATGCTTCAAGATAGTAGTGTGGCAAAAACGCCTGAGTCACTTAGACACATTTCTAATGTGATTAGAGATGAAACAAAACGGTTAAGCTTTCAAGTTGAGAAAGTATTGCAAATGGCAATTTTCGAGAAGGACAAATCCTCTCTCAAACCAACAGAAATAGAAGTCAATTCGTTGATTTTGGAAATAATAGGTAATTTTTCTCTGAAAGTGACCAACAAAGGAGGAAAGATTTCGTCAAAGCTACAAGCCAAAAACGACTCGGTTTTAGTTGATGAAGTGCACTTTACCAACGTGATCTTTAACTTAATGGACAATGCTTTAAAGTATTCAAACAAACCATTGCTCCTAAACATTGACACCTGGAATGAAAAAGACAAGTTGATGATAAGCATAGAGGACAATGGTATTGGTATTCCCAAAGAAGACATAAAACGAATTTTTGAAAAATTTTACCGAGTTTCCACTGGAAACATTCACAATGTTAAAGGATTTGGATTGGGACTGGCTTACGTAAAAAAGATTATCAATGACCACAAAGGAACCATTGACGTAGAAAGCGATCTCAACATAGGAACGAAATTCACTATTACAATACCCACTATTAAAACTTAAAGTTATGACAGACGAAAAAGTAAAAATTTTATTGTGCGAAGATGATGAAAATCTTGGCATGCTCCTCAGGGAGTATTTACAAACCAAAGGCTATGACGCCGACTTGCAACCTGATGGTGAAGCTGGCTACAAAGCATTTACACGATCAAAATACGACTTGTGCGTATTCGACGTGATGATGCCCAAAAAAGACGGCTTTGCACTTGCTGCAGACGTACGAGCCTTGAACGCTGAAGTGCCGATTGTATTCCTTACCGCAAAGTCGATGAAAGAAGACATTTTGCAAGGATTCAAATTGGGAGCCGAAGACTACTTGTCGAAACCATTTAGTATGGAAGAGCTGCTCTACCGCATAGAATCTATTCTACGAAGAGTAAAAGGAAAGAAAACCAAAGATCAAGTGGTGTACCAACTAGGAGCTTTCACTTTTGATGCTCAAAAACAACATCTTACCATAGATGGCAATGCAAAGAAACTTACCACCAAAGAATCTGAATTGTTGAACCTATTGGCAGCAAATTCAAACAGCATACTGGAACGTAATTTTGCCCTTAAAACCATCTGGGTGGATGACAACTATTTCAACGCAAGAAGCATGGATGTGTACATTACCAAACTTAGAAAATTATTGAAAGATGATCCTAATGTAGGAATTATAAACATACATGGTAAAGGTTATAAATTGATTACGCCACAAGGCAAAGAAGAGCAAAACGATTAGTAAGTAAAGGCTGACTCACTTAAAATGAGCAGCCTTTTTTTTTGTAAAAAACATCAACCAGACCGCACAACAATCAAACTTCATTACACGAGCTCAAACCGCACTTTGTATCATCCCCATTTTTTGTATCTTTGCACTGCGATAGACAATCATACACAATAATTAAAAAAAAATGCTGTTTAACCATTAACAGTAAATCGGTGTGGCGAATTACGAGTTAGATGGTGAGCCTTTTGACTTTAACTCCAATTCAACACCAAAAGTTTGATGGTTCAAAGTCGCAAATATCAAGAAACAAAACGAACATTTCCTCGATGAAAAAATTAATATACCCCAGATCAACGCTTCTATTGGCATTGATAAGCATCACTACCATGGGTTGGGCTCAAAACCTTCCTTATGTAGATAGCAAACCAATCCATCTAGGCTTTTCACTGGGCTTCAACAGCATGGACTTTGGAATAATGCACAGCTACCAGAATATTGATGGTAAAAAATACTATGCCGAAGTTTCAAGTCTGAAACCAGGTTTTTCGGTTGGTATCATTTCTGACCTACGATTGAACGACCATTTCAATCTACGGCTCACTCCATCCTTACACTTTG
Source organism: Paludibacteraceae bacterium (assembly GCA_947471245.1). Classification (GTDB taxonomy): domain Bacteria; phylum Bacteroidota; class Bacteroidia; order Bacteroidales; family Paludibacteraceae; genus Paludibacter. The sequence continues at coordinate 7,594 of CANIXM010000063.1, forward strand.
GAGATAGAAGCCTGACCTACAATGTATCCATGCCTAAAGTTGGAGAATCTGGTGGAGATTCTATCATCTTAATAGGCGATAGAAACATCACATCGATACCTGTATGTGTGCCATTATTATTGAAATATAGTGCAGACAGGCGTGACAATTATCGACCTTATGTGATCTGCGGAGGTGGGATGTACTTTGACCTTGGAAGAAATAAAACCAATGCTGTTCTGCTCAACACGGTGGACTTGTACACCGAATTTGGAGTGGGATGCGATTTATATTTCTCGTTTTTTAAGCTATCTCCGGAGTTGAAATTTGCGGTAGGGATGAACAACATGCTCGTCCCAATAGATCAACGACTTAGTGAAAGCTTGAATAATGATGAAAAAAAATTCACCAACGCCTTGGCTAGTTTGGCCTCAAGGTTTCTGACACTGACCTTTAATTTCGAATAGCCAAAATATGGATTTATATGTCTAAATAACAGTAATTTAACTGTACACATTCACGTTATTAATATTGTAAAATAAAGAGTGAAGTCTAAGCATTAGTGATACCAAATAAAAAAAACACAGCAATAAATTCTTCAACTAACTA
>CANIXM010000064.1 GCA_947471245.1 Paludibacteraceae bacterium
AAATAGTTTTCATTTACGCATAAAGCAATCCTACTATCCATACAGACAAACGTGTAGGTAGAACTTTGAACAGCCAGTTGAATATTTTATATTCTATTCCGGGAATGACAGTGAAACACATTTTGTTTTTATAAACTTGATTTACCATTTTTTGAGCTACAAATTCCGCTGGACGACCATTTTGCTCATCTTTTTCCATACGAGCAATGGATGCAGTCATGGTTTTGTAGTAAGCGGAGCTGGAGTTTTGTGCTTTTTCAGCAAATTTTCTAGCTGCAGTAAAGTCTGTTTTTGTGTCGCCAGGAAGTACAGTACAACATTGAATACCAAAAGGTTTTACCTCTAGGCTCAATGCCTTCATAAAAGTGAGAAGTGCCGATTTACTAGCAGAATAAAGAGTTTGGAAAGGAATCGGGATTACTCCAGCAACTGAAGATACTGCAATCACTTTACCATATCCTTGCGATCTGAAAACAGGAAGACAAGCTTGGATGGTTTTGACTGCGCCAAAAAAATTGGTTTCAAACTGATATTTCACTTCTTCTGATGAAAGATCTTCGATAGCGCCTGCTATTCCGTTACCTGCATTGCAAATCACGGCATCCAATTTGCCCTTTTGCTTGATAATGTTTTCAACAGCCGATTTTAAGCTTATTTCATCGTTAACATCCAATGCGATATTGATGATTTCGCCTTCACCAGATGATGATTTCTTATTGTCGCCACCTCTGCGTGATGCGGCATAAACCGTAGCTCCAGCGTCCATTAGTAAATTGGCAGCTGCTAAACCTATACCTGCACTAGCCCCAGTGAGTAATACTACTTTTGTTTCCATAAATGTTGATAATTTTTTTGTACAAAGATACAGAATTATCTGATAGCTATTAAGATAAATAAAGGCTATATAGCATAGGCTATAAGTATGAAAATTGCTATCAGTCAGTGAATATTTATCTCAATAATTTTTTTATCCTCATGATTAATAACAGTGTATAATAGCATTTTGAAGTAAAAGTTATTGAATACCTATATGACATTTCAAAACTAGTCAACCCTATGATGGTACTAGATTTTTAACGTACTTTTGCAATTGAATGGAAGTATAAAAAAATTGAATCATAAGAATATGAAGGTATTGGTTACTGGAGCGAATGGTTTATTGGGACATCATGTGGTGAATGAATTGCTATCAGATGGTAGGGAAATAAGAATATTGGTGAGGAATGTAAGTGATGTTTTTTTTGACTTGCATCGGGTAGAAGTGGTATTAGGTAGTTTTGCCGATGCATCAACATTGGATGAAGCACTGGAAGGTTGTGATGCCGTGATACATATTGCTGCTATGGTAAGCCACACGGCATTAGACTATCAACCTTATGAAGCTATCAATGTAGATGGGAGTATCCAATTGTTTCGTGAATCGATAAGGATGGGAGTTAAAGCGTTTGTATTCATTAGCAGTTCGAATACTGTGGGAAACGGAACGTCATCATCATTGTTGGCAAACGAGGACTATCCTTGTGGATTTCCATTTGAGAGGTCGTATTATGCTCAAAGCAAAATAGCTGCAGAATCTAAGCTTTTGGAACTGTCAAAGAATCAAAGCATTCGATTGATAATTATCAATCCTTGTTTTTTGATAGGGGCATTTGACCCCAAACCAAGTTCGGGTAAACTGCTGTTGATGGGATATAAGCGGCGAATCATGTTTGTACCCAAAGGAGGTAAAAATTTTGTATCTGCAGAGAATGTAGCTCGTGTGGTGTGCAATGCGTTGGAAAAGGGTAGGAGTGGAGAGCGATATTTAGCCGGTGGTGAAAATATGAGCTTTAAAAATTTCTATACGCTCCAAAGTAAAATAGGAAGCTACCAGCAATGGATTATAGAATTGCCAGATTGGGTTCTCAAAACGGCAGGTTTTATTGGTGATTTCATGCGAGCTATGGGCATGGAGTCAGAATTGAGTACGGTGAACGTCAATCAATTGTTGGTTCAAGAGTATTACACATCAGATAAAGCTACACGAGAACTGGCATTAGATGCAACAGATTTAAGTAAGTCTATTAATCAGAGTCTATGCTGGTTTAAATCACAGGGAAAAATCTCTTAGTTATTTTAATTTGATACCATTTAAAATGATGTTGGTACCATCTGTTTTAAGGTCAATATTGGAAATTGTAAGTGATGGTTGGTGAATGTCAATATTGGATGATGACCAAGCAGGTGAATGTGTATCGGTGGAATTAAGAATAGCAATCAGTGCATAATAATTGGACGCACCGATGGTGTTGGAGTCCACGCGAGAATCTGTAGCAGCTTGTATTATGCAAGCGAATTTTAAGTTATCGTGAATATTATTGTGGGTGACGGCAATGTTTTTTGCTTCATATTTGGCAGTAATTGCTTCAGGAAATATCCAGATTTCGGTGCTAGATTGCCCACAAGCGATGGCAGCATTTCCGCAATTATACACTTCATTATTGGTTATTAATCCACTTATTGAACCAGCTTTTGCAACAATTCCCATTCCTGTGCTGTTCAATATATCATGAACTTTGTTGCCACTGACTGTAAAATTTTTAACCCCTACTAGGTCTATTCCTTGTTCGCTATTGGAATAAGAAATGTCATTATTTAGAATTTTCACGGAATCAGCACCGCCAATGTGTATACCGTCTTTTGCTTCAAGTTTGGTGATATTGTTATCTTGAATTACGATGTGTTTAGACATTTCGGCGAAGTCATTTGATACCTGACCAATTTGTATACCACCCTCAATGTGGAAATTACTGATCGAAACATTAGTTACTCCCCAGCCAGTAATACAGTATTTGGTGCTTAAAAGTGGTTTGATGATAGCACCATATTTTTTGATAGAGTTGAGTTTGATGTTGGACACTAATGTGATATTCTCAAAATAGGTACCAGATTCTACGTTGATGACTCCACCGCTGTCTTTGAGCAAGTAGATGGCATCTTGAATGCTTCCACTACTCAAAACTAAATAGCTACCATCAGCTTGTTTGACCGGTTTTGTTTTGATTTCCTCTTTCTTACATGCTACAAAGCAAGCAAATATGAGCAAATAAAAAATATATTTTGGATTCATGTTATTGTATTTTTATAGAAAATTATGATTATTACAAAGCTAAAAATTTTATTGGAACAATTGCAATTTTTTATTTAGTTTTTAAAAAAAAATCGATGTTGAGAATTGTATTATCTTTGTTCAATGAATGATATGTGTGATTTTGACACTCTGTAGGTGAAATTGATTTGCTTATAATAATTGATAATCAATGATATAATCATAAATTAAGCTACTCAAAACCATATATTAACGTCAAGCGATACAATTTTATTGATTCGAATTTATCTACAAATTGTGATATTATCAGATTTTAAACGAATTATTCGTACTATTTTATAAAGATGCAAAGACTTAAAATATTGATATTGGTACTACTGATTCAGTTTCCAGTAATATCACAAATCACACTGGATCATTATGCCGAAGTGGGTAAAACCATGATGTCAAATGGTGTTTATTCCAATGTTAGCACACTAGTAGAAGCTAGATACGGACATTTACATATACAAGGCGGCGCATTGCTATCGGTTATTAACCCTCAGGCTGGATTAATCAATACCATAACTGTCGGAGTAGGAGGGGAGTTTCAAGTTAAGAACTTCAAAATGAAAATGGACGGGTTTTATCTTTGGAAGCCGATTTCTGAGAATTTGAGAGCGTATAATGGTGGTATTATTGTTACCTCAAGGTTCCAACACTTCGGTGTCAAACTAGGAGTGAATACAAGGGTTTATGGACTATCAAAGGCTGCAACGATGAAATATCACTTGAGTGATGCGGTGTCTACAGCTTTATGGGAACCAGTGAATTTGATGTATCAGTTTTCATACTATCAGCCACTGTCCACTAAATGTAATCTGGAAGTGAGAATTACCAATTATGACAAGTATATGATTCTTCAGGAGACTAACCCGATGATTATGAGTAGAGTGGATTATGCAATAAGTCCAAATATGTGGCTGTATGCAGAGTTGTATTATATGCAAGCCGGACTGCTCAATATGCGGGTTAATTACTTTGGGTACAATGGGAGAGGAGGGCTTATATGGGAATTATAATCAAACGCATCAGCATTGTTTTTTCATTGGTAATAGGATTTATTGCTTGTACTAATATTACTATTGATCCAAGTGGTTACATCTATTCTACTGATAAAATTAATACCCGCTTCGACCAATCTGAGCAGTGGAACTCAAATCATCCATTCAAGAAAGTAGTAAGCTTAACAGAAAATTATCAGCTACTAGTGGCAGCAGATAGCCATGTAGGACCGATGCACAATCTTGAATTGTTTTTAGACGAAGCCAAAAAGCCAGAGAATGTGGCGTATGTGTTGGTGGGCGATGTGGTAACTGGCAAAGCAGAAGATTACATGAGATTGGATTCTGTGTTGCCAAAATACGAGGTGAAACCTGGGTTTATAATGGTCGGGAATCACGATTTATATTTTGATGGTTGGCAATCGTTTTACAAGTTATTTGGGTCGTCTGTTTACTATTTTACCGTTCAGACACCTTCTGCTTCCGATCTTTATATTTGCTTGGATTCGGGGAATGGTACGCTGGGCGATAAGCAACTGGCTTGGCTTAAATATGTGTTGGCAACTGTCAGACCTAATTGTAGAAACTGTGTGATTTTCACGCATGTCAACTTTTTCAGAAACAGACATACCGGTTCTACTAATCCGTTGGTAACGGAGTTGGAAGTATTGATGGATTTGTTTCTAGAAAGTAATGTGAATATGGTGTTGATGGGGCACGACCATGAGCGGTCGCTCAATCAGCTTGGCAACACCACGTATGTGACCATGGATGCATTGCTGGATGGACATCCTAAGGCAAGCTGGGTGAAACTGAATGTGAGTGGAAGTAAGGTGGGTTATGAATTTGAAGAAGTAAAATGAAATGATATCGGACTATTTAATTTTTTTTAGACATAAAGGTATGAGAGCAATATTTTTTCTAATTATGTTTTCGGTTTTTGGGTTGATGAATTACTATGTTTCGCTCAGAGGATGGCAGGTGTTATCAGCATTTGGAACATGGAAGTTTGTTGTTCCGATTTTGATAATTACCATGTTTATAGCCTTTATGTCCACGATGATTTTTGGTGCTAATATGCCCGTGGGACTTGCGAAGGCTGTTTCATTCTTTGGTAATACATACATAGTCGTACTTATGTATTTGCTTCTTTCGTTTCTGGTGGTGGATGTGGTGCGACTCATAAATTTGGTATTTCCATTCATGGGAAATGGAGTGCTTGTATTCCGGTTTGGAACATTTGTATTGACCGTGGTGGGGATATCAATAGCTTTGGTGATAGGTAATTATCGGTTCAATCATCCACAAGTGGTGAAATTAAATATTAGCTCAGCAAAGCCTAAGCAGAATAAGCATGTACGGATTGTAGCTGTGAGTGACGTGCACCTTGGATTTTCGATAGACAAAGCTCGACTTCAAAGCTATGTGAAACTAATCAATGATCAACATCCTGACTTGGTGTTGATGGCAGGTGATATTTCAGACCGCCCGGTGTATCCTATTGTTCGTCAGAACATGAAAGAGGAACTACGCTCTATCAAAACAAAACTTGGGGTATATGCCATCAATGGTAATCATGAGTATTTGGCCGAAACTCCATTGGCACTGTCTCCTTATTTGGAGGAGGCTGGCATCAAAGTGCTGCGTGACAATGTGGTGCTGGTGGATGGTAGTTTTTACATTGCGGGGCGTGATGACAGGATGAATCCAAACAGAAAAACGGTGCAAGCGTTGGTATCGGGGCTGAATAGTAAATTGCCCATAATCATGATGGATCATCAGCCCTATCACTTGGAAGAAGCTGAAAAAAATGGGGTGGATCTTCAGCTTTCAGGACATACACACAATGGTCAGTTTTTTCCTGGCAATCTGATAGTTAAGCGAATGTATGAACTAGGCTACGGCTATCTAAAAAAAGGAAACACACATTACTATGTTTCCTCTGGATTGGGCATTTGGGGACCACAGTATCGGATTGGCACTCAGTCGGAGATAGTAGTCATTGAACTTGATTACTAGATTCCGATTTTTCGTAATCTACTTTGTGTACTTTCCTTATCGAAAAATCTATAAGCCTCCATTTCAATTATTCAATGCTATTATATGGTGAAATCTTTTATCAGACGCCGCATGCGACGTCTCTACTTCCTATTGTATGAATGTGGTTGTTTTAGAATAGAATTAAACACAAATCTTTTGTGACTTTTGTGGTTTCCCATTTATAAACTTACTGACTACTTTTTTCCGATTTAGCTTTCGCCCTTCTGCTTCTGTAGATTTGGCTCATGGCATATTTTGCTGCATTGGTTTGTCGGATTTTTAGACGTTCGTCAGCAGGCAATGTGATGATTTCCGCACATTCGTGTGAGCAGCAGCCGTTGTATTGTTTTTTGCAGTCATCGCACTGGATGAAAAGTAGATGGCAGTCGTTGTTGGCGCAGTTGGTGTGCGTATCGGCAGGTTTTCCACACTGGTGACAATGGGCTATGACCTGTCCGTCTATGGATTCGCCTAGGCGCTCATCAAACACAAAGTTTTTGCCAATAAATTTGGAACTGAGGTTTAGTTTTTTGATTTGTTGGGCATATTCTATGATTCCGCCGTGTAGTTGTGACACGTTTTCAAATCCATTGTGAATAAGATACGCACTCGCTTTTTCGCAACGAATACCTCCTGTGCAATAGAGCAAAAACTCTTTGTCTTTCTCATCTTTGAATTTTTCCACCACGTCTATTATGGCTTCTTTGAACGTATCCGAATCGGGGCAATAGGCATTTTCGAACCTTCCAATTTCACTTTCGTAATGATTGCGCATGTCCACCACTATGGCATTGGGGTTTTGTATCGCTTCGTGAAAGTCTATTGCTGAAAGGTGTGTCCCTACATTAGAAAGGTCATAAGACTTGCTGGGAAGTCCATCAGCCACGATGTAGGGGCGCACTTTGATGGTCAGTTTATAAAATGATTTTCCATTGTCCTCCACGGCGTATTTGATGGGCGTGTTGGTAAGTTCGGGAATGGAGTAAAGAAGCGTGAGAAATGTTTCCAAATGATGAGAAGGCACGCTCATTTGGGCATTGATGCCTTCGTGAGCTACGTAAATTCTACCAAAGCAATTGAGTTCATTCCATTCGTCGTAGATTTGATTTCTGAAGCTGATAGGGTCTTCGATGTCAAAGTATTTGTAGAACGAAATGGTGGTTCGGCTGAATGTTTCTGCGGCCAGCTGTTGTTTTAGGATGTCACGGTTGATGCGGTTGGCTGTCATAGTAAATGAATTTTTTTGGTTCGATAACGTTTTGGGCAGTCAATCCAAAAAGAGAAAATTCAACCACAAAAGGCACAAAAGGCACAAAAGTAAAATTGAAAATTGAAGAGAGAAAATTGAAAAGAGTACACAAAACTTTGCCTTTGGCAAATTCTATTTTGTTTCTATTTTTGTAAAAATCACAGCCTGACGCTATATTAATACCGACAGGTATTTCTGTTGTGTCCTTTTCCCAATTTTCAATTTTTCTTTTGTGCCTTTTGTGGTTGAATTTCACCATGTGGGTTTCGCAACCTCATTCGTTATGGAACAATTTTTTAATCCACCCTATAACATCAAAAGTGGGATGAATGTTGAGAGAGAGCCTACAATGCCACTCTCAGATACACATCCACACTTCGTCCAGGACGGAAGATTCGCCCCCAATCCAGGTGTTCATAATAGGCTTTGTTAAGTAAGTTGGTAATGCTAAGTCCTGCATTAGCTTCTAGTTTAGCCCATTGAAATCGATAGCTACTTTTTAGATTAAAGATGGCATAAGCTGGTGTTGTGAGCTCACCATAATTGATGTTGATGCGGTTTTGAGCCATGGCTGATTCGCATTCAGCTTGAAGCGTAAATGCTTTGTTTTTATACTGAATAGCCACGATGTTTTTCAATGGTGCGATGAGTGGCATGGGCTCGCCTTTGTTGATTTCACCA
>CANIXM010000065.1 GCA_947471245.1 Paludibacteraceae bacterium
GTTACAAATTCAGCCACTGTGGTTACTAATCTGTCTCGATTGTATTCCCCATCGAAAGGGTTGACGAATCGGAATATTGCACTTTGGCAGAGTCATGGGCGATTTTATGAACAGAAAAAAGCCCGCTGGCGATGGCAGCGAGCCAATTTGATGCAAACTGTAGAAGATCTCTACACACAGTCTTATGTGCTTCCATATTTGGTACCAATGCTTGAAAATGCGGGTGCTTCGGTGTTTATGCCTCGTGAGAGAGATTTGCAAGCACACGAAGTAATTGTGGATAATGATGTACGTGATAGAGAAAGTAGGTATAGAGAAATAACAGAGGAACATGCTTGGTATACTGGGTTAGAAAAAGGTTTTGCCAATTCCAAAGAGACATATTTGTTTGGTGAAAATCCATTTCGAATGGGAACGTATCGTCAAGCCATGTCAGTCACCGAACGCGCAGAAATCAGCAGAATCAACTGGGTGCCTCACTTTCCCGAAACGGGCAAATATGCCGTGTATGTTTCCTATAAAACGCTTCCCAATAGTGTGTCTGATGCCCATTACACGGTTTACCACAAAGCTGGAAAGACTGAATTTGCAGTCAATCAGACCATGTGCGGTGGTACTTGGGTGTATTTGGGTAGTTTTGATTTTGATAAAGGCAGGAGTAATCATGCTAAAGTAGTGCTGACCAACCTAAGCAAAGACACCAGCAAGGTGATTACAGCCGATGCAGTGAAATTTGGTGGTGGTATGGGTAATATGGCTCGTAGTCCGTATGTGGACTCTTCAGTTCCTACTCAAAAAACGATTGATTCGCTTGCAGCCGTCCATGATACCGCAAAAACAACCATTATATACCAACCAGAGGTGAGTGGTTATCCACGATTTGCTGAAGCAGCCAGGTATTGGTTGCAGTGGGCAGGTGTTCCCGATAGTATTTATAGCCGTACACATGGAAAGAACGATTATTCAGATGATTTTCAATCCAGAGGATTTTGGGTGAATTATTTGGCTGGCGGTTCCACCGTGGCGCCACAGGAAAAAGGACTTGGTGTGCCTTTGGATATGGCTTTTGCGTTTCACACCGATGCTGGAATTACCCCCAATGATTCAATAATTGGCACTCTCGGAATCTGTACCATTCAAAATTCAGATGGGGCTACTGTTTACAGAAATGGTGTCAGCCGATGGGCTTCTAGAGACCTTACGGATATCATTCAATCTCAGATAGTGAATGATGTAAAAATCAGACATTCGCCCGAATGGATAAGACGTGGCTTATGGAATAAATCGTATAGCGAATCACGTGTGCCAGTAGTACCTACGATGTTGTTGGAGTTACTATCGCATCAAAATCTTGCTGATATGCGCTATGGTCTGGATCCACGGTTTAGATTTACTGTCAGCCGTGCCATTTACAAAGGAATGCTGAAGTATCTGTCTGCTGCCAATGGCTTTGATTATCAAGTGCAACCACTGCCTGTGACGCAGCTATCTACGAAGTTAAAGGACAATGTGCTTGAGCTCAATTGGCGTGCTGTGGTGGACTCATTGGAATCGACTGCACAGGCTAAGAAATATATTGTATATAAGCGTATTGATGGTGGAGTGTTTGATCAAGGTACTTTGATAGATTCTACTTTTTATACACTGAGACTTAAACCAGGAAAAATATACAGTTTCAAAGTTACTGCATTGAATGAAGGTGGGGAGAGTTTCCCCTCTGAAATTGTCTCTGCATGCAGTGTTTCTCCTTCTCAACCCGTGGTGATGATAGTCAATGGTTTTGACAGAGTGAGTGCGCCATCCAGCTATGACTTGGAGGGTAAACTGGCAGGTTTTGACAATGTGACAGATCCTGGTATGCCTTACCTATCTGATATCAGTTTTGTGGGAAATCAGTATGAGTTTAAACGAAATAAACCGTATGAAAGCGACGATGCTCCTGGATTCGGTGCTAGCCATGCCAATTTTGAAACGAAAATCATAGCAGGCAATACTTTTGATTATCCATACCTTCATGGCGTTTCAATTAAAAATGCAGGTTATTCATTTGTGTCATGCAGTGCCAATGCGGTGATGGAGGGAAAGGTTGACTTAACTAATTATGGTGTGGTAGATCTTATTCTGGGTGCTCAAAAACAAACAGTAGTTGGTAATCCAAAAAATACTGCTAATTTTAAAGTCTTTCCAACTTCGATGCAGTTACGACTCAAAGACTATTGTCATTCTGGGGGAAATTTAATTGTCAGCGGTGCTTATCTGGCATCTGACAGTTACCTAAAGGAAAATGTGGATGATAGAGCTTTTTTGGAAAATGTGTTGAAGATTAAATACAGGACAGACAAGGCATGTGTGAATGGAGAGGTTAAAACAGTGAACTCACCTTCCAATGTCATCAAACCGATGGAAATGTCCTATTATAGCGAACCCAATGCAGTGTCTTATTTTGTTCCATCGGCCGATGCCATAGAACCCATCGGCAAAGGAGGTTATACCATCAGCCGATATGCAGAGAATAACCTCAGTGCAGGGGTGAGCTATTCAGGCAAATACAAGTTATGTGCCTTTGGATTCCCGATAGAGCTCATCAAGGAGGAGAAAGACAGAGACAAGTTAATGGAAATGATACTAAAATTCTTTTTTGCTGCTGACGCAAAGAAATGATGAAAATGTAGCCCCCTAAATCCCCCATGGGGGACTTGAAGATAAGAACCCATAGCCTCTAAAGGGTTACAGTAATGAAGTAGTGCGGAAATTTAAAAAATGACAAATCTTGTCCCCATTCTTCTAGGATAAAGAGTTAGGGATTGAAGTCGATGTTGACAAAATAGATTACTTTATATGGTTTAAACATATCAATAACTAATATCATACACCAATTTTCACAAGGTGTCAATAAATCAATAAACAAATGGAAAACAATAAAATAATAATAGGAATCACTCACGGTGATATTAATGGTATTGGTTACGAGGTGATTTTGAAAACACTTGCAGAGCCAAAAATAATTGAAAATTTCATACCAGTCATTTACGGGTCTTCCAAAGTGGCTGCTTTCTATCGCAAGCATTTGGATATTCAGGGAGTAAATTTAAACATCATCAACTCCATCGAGGAATTGAATCCCAAAAGACTAAACATAGTCAACTGTGTAGATGATGATATCAAAGTGGAATTCGGACAATCCACTCCCGAAGCTGGAAAAGCTGCTTTGGTAGCCATTGAGCGTTCTACAGAGGATCTGAAAAAAGGTGCTATCCACGCCGTAGTCACAGCACCTATCAATAAACACAACATACAATCTGAGACCTTCTCTTTTCCTGGGCATACGGAGTATTATGAGCAGAACTTCAAGACCGATTCGCCTGCACTTATGTTGCTAGTCAACGATGTGATGCGTGTGGCGGTTGTCACAGGTCATATTCCAGTGGAGAAAGTATCGACCAAAATAAGCTCCGAACTCATCCTCCAAAAACTGCAAGTGCTCAATGCGTCTTTGAAAAAGGACTTTTCGATAGTTCGTCCTCGCATAGCTGTCCTAGGTCTAAACCCTCATGCTGGTGATGGCGGAGTGATAGGCAATGAAGAACAAACAGTGATTATTCCCGCACTCAAGGATGCCGAAAAGCAAGGCATTATTTGCGTAGGTCCTTATCCCGCCGATGGACTTTTTGGCTCAGGCAATTTCAAGAAATTTGATGCGGTATTAGCCATGTATCATGATCAAGGTTTGGTTCCTTTCAAAACTGTGTCCATGGATACGGGTGTGAATTACACGGCTGGTCTGCCGGTGATTCGTACATCGCCCGATCATGGCACTGCTTATGATATAGCTGGAAAAAACACCGCTTCGGAGGAATCATTCCGTCAAGCGCTGTTCATGGCGTATGACATTTATCAAAGCAGAAAATGGAATGCCGAAATTAGCGCTAATCCCCTTAAAACAGAGCACAAAGCAGAGCGTGGCGGTAGGGTAGAGTAATGGAGTATGGTTGGTATAATTGATTTCGTTTTCTGAATTAAATTTCTGGCATTTGATTATCAGGATTAGTAGTTTATCAATAGTTTTGAACAGGATATAAAAGATGTTAGCCCCAATGCAATGAAGAAAACAACCAACATCACATAACCGACTTAAGTATGAAAAAAATAATTGGATTTCTTTTAGGATTTTCTTTTTTTAACATAGGGATAAATGCTCAAAACATCACTATGGATTTAGGAGGTCAGAATCACTGTGGAGTATATAAAACCATTCCGGTTAAAGAGTTCACAAGGGTTGTGTGGAAAACTAAACTTGATGGATTTGGAGGAGAGAATTTAATTATAAAAGATAATGTAATATATGCTAATGGGGCAAAGGGTTATCGTTCGGAAACCTCCCATAGAGGATTTGTTTTCGCCATTGACGCCCGATCGGGCAATATTATCTGGAAGGATAGTCTTAACCGATATGTGTCAACATCAACCCTAAGGGATTCAATTCTATATATTGGTTCAGACGATGTTGACAGTAAAATTAGAGCTTTAAATAGGTTCAATGGGGAACTAATGTGGCAATTTCCTTTGGTTAAGCATGCTTGTTGGCCGCCAGCATTAAATAAAGATAAAGCCTTTTTTGGAGACCATAATGGTGATTGGTATGTTGTAAATAACTTAACTGGAAAGGAACTGTATAGAAAAAACATAAATGCAGAGATTTGTTGTGTTCCTTCAGTGGTTAATAATATGGTTTATTACATGGATTTAAAGGGCGCTTTACATTCTTTTGATGCTGAATATTATTCAGATAGTATTATTTATGAAACAGGGGCAGGACTCAATAATCCCCCTGTGATCGTTGAAAATATTGCCTATGTTGTAAATACTGCAGGTTTTATACATGCGATTGATTTAAGAACCAAACAACTTGTTTGGAAATATAAAATAGACGATTCAATGTTTAGAAGTCCTGCTGTTACAGATAAAGTATTAACAGTAATAACAAGCCATCAACATATTTATGCTTTTGATAAATTTACGGGTAAAGTTCTTTGGGTTTCCGACAAAACAGGACTGGGATATACTAATACGGCTGTAGCTGGAAATATTGTATATGTGGGAAGTGCTGATAACTACCTATATGCATTGGATTTATTTACAGGAAAAGAGATTTGGAAATTTGGGGCAGGTGGTCCTATCAACACTCCATTAATTGATAATGGAAAAGTGTATTTTACAAGTGGTAACTATATTTATGCTATTCAATAATATTTTCATAATTTAAAATTACACAAAATGAAATTGTCAAACAAAATTGTCTTGATAACTTTAATGATTTTTTTAAATTTCACTGCCTTTGGTCAACATGTTCATATGATTGACGGAGGAAATGATTTTGCCGGTATATACAATACAAAAGCTTTAAAAGCATTTCACAAACTAAAATGGAAATTTCAAACAAATGGGTTGTGCTATGGACCTCCAATTGTTGTTGACTCAATTCTATATGTTGGGGATGTAGGAAATTATTTACACGCTATTAATATTAATTCGGGTACTGAAATTTGGAATTATAAAACAGGCGACAGGGTAATGTCATGCCCAACTATATGTCAAGATATGGCTATATTTGGCAGTATTGACGGTTATTTGTATTGTTTAAACAAAAATAATGGAAATGAAATTTGGAAATTTAAAACTGGTAGTGGAGCTGCATGTACTCCTCCATCATTGAAAGATAACAAGTTGTATTTCGGTAGTCACGATAAATTTATGTATATCCTCGATGTTTTATCAGGTAAAGAGATAAATAAAATTGATATGGGGTACGCTGTATGTTCGTCTATATCAATTGATGAGCATAATTTGTATGTATCCGATTGGGGCGGATATTTAAGTTGTTTTAATTCCGATTCGTTAAAATTAAACTGGAAATATCAAGCTCATAAAAAGTCTTATGAAACCCCTTCAATTGATAATGAAAACGTTTATTATTCAAATTTTGACAGTACAGTTACCGCATTAAATAAGGCTTCGGGTAAAGTGTTGTGGAGCATCAAAGTAAATTCAATCCCTTTTCGAGTGGGCATTTATAAAGATTTAGCGTTTTTTAATACTGATAGTACTCAATTGTTTGTGTTGAATAAAAAAACTGGGCAGTCTAAATGGACTTTTAAAGGTAATGGTCAGACTTGGAGTAGGGCAATTATTGCTGAAGATGTTTTTTATTTTGGAGGAGGAGATAATTTTATTTATGCTTTGGATGCACTAACTGGAAAGGAATTGTGGAAATTTAAATCAGATGATAAGGTTTTACGACCAGCTGTTTATGATGCAGTTGTTTATTTTGGAAGTGGAAATTTTATATATGCGATTGAATAATGACCAAACAGTGATTATTCCGGCACTCAAGGACGCCGAAAAGCAAGGCATTATTTGTGTAGGTCCTTATCCTGCCGATGGACTGTTTGGCTCAGGTAATTTCAAAAAATTTGATGCGGTATTGGCCATGTATCATGATCAAGGTTTGGTGCCTTTCAAGACTGTGTCCATGGATACGGGTGTGAATTACACGGCTGGTCTGTCGGTGATTCGTACCTCGCCAGATCATGGCACTGCTTATGATATAGCTGGAAAGAACACCGCTTCGGAGGAATCATTGCGTCAAGCGCTGTTCATGGCGTATGACATCTATCAAAGCAGAAAATGGAATGCCGAAATTAGCGCTAATTCCCTTAAAACAGAGCACAAAGCAGAGCGTGGTGGTAGGGTAGAGTGATGGAGTATGGTTGGTTTAATTGATTTTGTCTCTAGAATTTAGATTCTGCGATACGGTTATTGAAAGTAAGTTGTACAAACTGATTAAAACTAACAAATATGTTAAACGAAATCGTACTTTATCAATCAAACGAACTACCTGAACGAATTGAAGTAAGGATAGAAGGCGATACTGTATGGCTGAATCGCCAGCAGCTGGCTATTTTATTTGGTAGGGATGTGAAAACTATTGGTAAACATATTGTCAATGTTTTTTCGGAGAGGGAACTCTTGAAAAATTCAACTGTCGCAAATTTTGCGACAGTTCAAAATGAAGGAGGACGGAAAGTTGACCGACTCATTGAGTACTACAATTTAGATGTTATTATTTCAGTGGGTTATCGGGTTAAATCAAAACAAGGCACACAGTTCCGTATTTGGGCGACTAGTGTGTTAAGAGATTATTTACTAAAGGGATATGCGGTAAACCAACGAATGAATCGCATTGAAAACAATGTAGAAAACCTTGCCGAGAAAGTAAATGCAATTTCATTGCAAATTCAATCTTCAGCCATCCCCAATCAAGGCGTGTTTTTCGATGGGCAGGTATTTGATGCTTATGAATTGGCTTCAAGGATTATTCGTTCAGCCAAGCGTAGTATTGTGCTTATTGATAATTATATAGACGAAAGCACACTCACACATTTAGCCAAGAGAAACGACAAAGTAGAAGTGCTTTTATTGACCAAAACCATTAGTAAACAGTTGGTGTTGGATGTGAAAAAAGCCAACGAGCAATATGGTGACTTTGATGTGCGAGAATTTACCTTGAGCCACGACCGTTTTTTTGATAATCGACAACTCAGAAGTGTATCATTTGGGCGCATCGCTCAAAGATTTGGGTAAAAAGTGGTTTGCGTTCTGTCTTTTGAATCAAAATTCGGTAGAGAATATCCTGAAGTCAATCGAGAGAGGATAAAGAGACTGAAAAATTAGGTTCTATAACGAATTAGATGAGTTAAACCGAAGGAGGAAATAAAACTACAAAAGTATCTTTATACAACACATTGTACACATCTAGCCATAAAAACCGAAGATCACATAGTTTTGCCTATCGGCAAATTGGCTAGCAAGCCAAAAATAAAATTAAACCACATAGGTACAATAGTTGGGTATAGAAGTGTTTATTGACAAAACTGACAACATAAAATGGCATTAACAAATGTAACAATAATTAATATCATCTGCTTATCGTCTACTTAATTGATTTTATTTTCTGAATTAAAATTCGAGCACGTGAATATCGAAAGTAGGCACTTAAATA